>CASFXO010000378.1 GCA_949298665.1 uncultured Lentisphaeria bacterium | reverse complement strand
CGGAAAGAACAAATAGAACACCGCCGCCAGCAACATCCAGCTCCATAGCATCCGCAACGAACGTCCGGCGATGCGCTGCGCCACCATCAGCCGCCCGCGCCCGATGTATTGCCCGGTGATGATGCTGGTCGCGTCCAGCAGCCCGATCATCGGCATGTTGCCGATCATATTGATGGACAATGCGATGCTGGCGGCGGCCAGCGCTTCGTTCCCGAGGTGCCCCACCATCATGATCACGATGGCGAACGCCGCGTTGCGGATGAAGGTCTGCAATCCCGCCGGGGTGCCGAAAAAAATCAGCTTGCGCACGCAGCTCCATTCAAATTGCCGGTAACGCCGGGTCGCGTACTGATGCTGATCCTGAAACAGGAAAAATCCCATGGAAATCAGCATCGTTGCCAGACTGGCCAACGCATTGGCCATCCCCGCGCCGAGAATGCCGAGCGGCGGCAGGCCGCATCTGCCGAAGATCAGGATGTAATTGAGCGGAATGCACAGACAGCAGCCGACGATCTTGATCGCCGCGACCAGCGTGGTGTGCCCGCGGCCGGTGAAAAACGACAGCAGCGCCGTCTCCATGCAGGCCAGTCCCGCACAGGGAAGCATGCCGATGAAGTATTCCAGTTCGTAGCGGGCGATGGCCGGATCGTGTCCGTTGTGCAGGATGATCCAGCCGCCGCCGAGCGGCAGCACGACGACCAGAATTGCGGCGACGACGGCGCCGAAGTAGAACCCGTTCCACGCCGCCCGGACGCACCCGATCCGGTCGTCCGCGCCGTGATACTGCGCCACGATGGTGGCGGTGAAGCCGGTGGTGATGAGAAAGAACGCCATCAAGGTGAAGAACATCTGTCCCGCCGGCATGGAGGCGGCGATTTCCTCCGGAGAGTTCCACGCGAGAAACGCCCGGTTGGAGATCATCATGATCGTGTTGCTGGCGTTCAGAATGATCAGCGGCCAGGCGACGGTCCAGATTTCCCGGTAACCGCCCGGCTCAAAGAACTGGCGGCGGCTGAAGTACCCGAGAAAGGTACGTAAGGAATTGCGCAAAAAACTTTTCCACATAAAATTCCCACGGCCGGTTCCGGCCGCTGCTCCTGTTGTTTTCTTCCACTCCGGAGGATGGCGGGATGGTCCGGCCGCCGTCCGGGGAGTCCGGTCAAGCGCCGGTCTCCGAGCATTATAAAATCAATAATATACCTCCGGAAAAATGAAATTTCCACCGGGAATTCCATTTTTCCGCTGCCGGGCGCGCCGCCGCGGCTCCGGGGGCGGAAAAGCGGAGGCGGCTTTTACATGTCAAGACAAAAGATCCGAAAAAGACCGTTTCGAAAACGACGCGGTGTTGTTTTTCAAGAGGATTTTTACTATAATAACGACAGAAACATGTGATTGACAGGTGAGGAGCGGTCGCCGTCATGGCTGGGAATGAATATCGGAATATTTACAGGGAATTGCGCAGCCGGATTACCCGGGGCGTGTTCGAGCCGGAGACGGCACTGCCGTCGGAACATCTGCTGTGCGGAGAATTTCAGGTCAGCCGCCCGACCATCCGGCGGGCGCTGGGCAAGCTGGCCGAGGAACGGCTGATCATCCGGCGCCCCGGCGTGGGGTCTTTCGTGGCGCCGCCGCCCGAGGAGGAGAAAAGGCGGAAGATCATCGGTCTTGATGTCGGCAATCTGGTGAATTGTGCTTATTATTACCAGTTGATTTTCGCCGGAGTCTCCCAGGTTTGCGAAGAGTGCGGCATCCGGGTGCAGCTCCTACCCAGAGGCGGGCTTGGCGAGATCAGCGGCGAAGAGGTGTGCGGTGTTATTTCCACCGTCGCCGAAGAAGCGGATTATCCGGTGCTGGCGTCCATGAGCCGGGCGGGAATGCCGGTGGTGTTGATCAACCGCCATGTGGAAGAGTATCCGGAACTGATCACTCTGCGCGTGGATTACGAGCTGGAATCCCGACGGCTGGTCCGGCATGCGCTGAATGCCGGATATCGGCGGATCGCGGTCATCGGCGGCGAAGTCAGCCGCCGGGTGTACGGCGAACGTACGAACGGATGGCTTCAGGCCTATCGGGACGCCGGGCTGGAACCGGATGCGGACTGGATGCTGGGGCCGGCATCGGCGAATGACGTCTCCTCCGTCTGCCGTTTTCTGCGTGAGGTGTGCCCGGAAGTGGTGTTTGTTACCGGCGGCGAATTCATCAACGCGTTGCTGATGGCGGTCATCGCCGGGGGATGGCGGATTCCGGAATCGTTAAAGATCCTGTGCTTCGACGATCTCGGCAATTACGGGGAACGCCAGTCCATTCCGCTCGGTTACGTGCAGATGCCGTTGCGCCGAATGGGCGCCGTCGCGGTGTCCTGCATTCTGGATTATCGTCCGGGCCAGCCGGCGGTGCATCAGGTGTTTCCGGCGAGTTTCGTATTTACATGCGCGGACGGGTTGCTGTTGTAGGTTTTCCGGTTTCGGACGGCCGGCCGGAACGGGAGAACCGATTTGATAACAGGGATGGTGTCATGTGTTTTATTTACACAAGGAGTAGGAAAATGAGGAAGAGAGTGGATGATGGCCTGAGCCGTTCCGGCCGCGGCCGGTGTCGCGGATGGTTTACGTTGATTGAACTCCTGGTGGTGATCGCGATCATCGCCATTCTGGCTTCGATGCTGCTGCCCGCCTTGAACAAGGCGCGCGAAAAGGCCCGAACCATCGCCTGCGTCAGCAACCAGAAGCAGATCGGCACCGCCATGCAGCTCTATCATGCCGATTACGACTTTTCGCCTCCCTACAAAACCGCCGATGATGACTGCGACACCTGGAATACGCTGCTGGTGAATCAGAAGTATATGGGGACCGCGAAATACGGCAGTGTTTTCATCTGTCCCGGCCATCCCGGCACCAAGAAAGATCAGCTGGATCATTTGAGTCAGAGCGGCTCGACCACGCTGGATTCGCGGTACAACATTGACTACGGTTATAATTACGGTTATATCGGCGGCTGCTTCCGGGTGCACAATCGGACCTGCGGGGCCAGCATTTACGCCCATCCGGCCCGCAGTGTGCGCAAACCCTCCGCCACGATCCTGACGGTGGATACCCTGTACAAGAAAGGGCCCACCCTGGGATACGCGCTGGTGGATATCTCCCGCGCCGGTGGCGGCGACGTGATGGGAATGGTGATGATCCGTCATGGAAACCTGACCAACGTGCTCTGGTATGACGGGCATGTC
>CASFXO010000377.1 GCA_949298665.1 uncultured Lentisphaeria bacterium | reverse complement strand
AGCATGGCTTCGAACAACTGATCCGCTTCCTCTCCCCGGCCCAGCGCCGCCGCCACTTCCGCCGCAAACCGGAAGGCCGCGCCGGGACCGCGCCCGGTCACCACCCGGTCGCCGCGTTCCGTCGGATGTCCGCTCGGCTTGCGTACGCCGAATTCCGATTCAAACCCGGGGTAGGCGGTGAACCGGCAGTGTTCCAGCAAACCCGCCTTGGCCAGCACGATCGGCGCGGCGCAGATCGCCGCCACCACGGCGCCGCCGCGGTGCACCTGCTGCAGAAAGGCGATGACTGCCGGATTGTCCCGCAGATTGGCGCTGCCGGGCATGCCGCCGGGCAGGACGGCGGCGGCGTAATTTTCCGGCCGGGCGGCGGCGAGAGTCCCCTCCATCTTCAAAGTCATGCCGTGCGCGCCGGTTACTTCCGGCTGATTGTCCGCAGCGAGCAGCTCCACTTCAAAATGCAGCCGCCGTAACACGTCGGCGACAATGACCGCTTCCGCTTCTTCAAAACCTTCGGCGAACAGCATGGCGATTTTTCCGGCCATAATCGTCTCCTTCCTGTTTTCATGATCGGGATTCCGTGCTATAATACTGCAAAACGGGGAATTTGCCAATCATGATGGAACATAATTTACAACATTTCCTCCAGTATCTGGTTTCCGAACGCGGTCTGGCCCGCCATTCGGTGGACGCCTACCGTGCCGATCTGGAGGATTTCATCGATTATCTGCGGGCGCGCGGCGTCAGTTCATTCGCCGGGGCGGACCGGGCGATGCTGGTCGACTATCTCGGCGACTGCCGCGACGCCGGAATGGAGACCGCCACCGTCGCCCGGCGTCTGGTGTCGATCAAGCTGCTGTTCCGGTTTCTCACCGACGAGAAGCTGCTGGAGCGGGATGAGAGCCGGGTGATGGATTCGCCGAAACTGTGGCGGATTCTGCCGGATTTTCTGTCGGCGGAGGAGGTGGCGGCATTGATCGGGGTTTTTTCCGACCGATCCGGAGATGCGCTGGAGCTGCGCAACCGCGCGATCATGGAGCTGCTGTATTCCTCAGGTCTGCGGGTGTCGGAAATCGCTTCGCTGCCGCTCTCCGCAGTGGATTTCGATACGGAAATCGTCCGGGTGACCGGCAAGGGGTCCAAAACGCGCGTGGTGCCGGTAGGGAAAATCGCCCTGCAATTGCTGCGTCGTTATCTGGAGGCGGCGCGTCCGGAACTGGCGGAGAAAAATCCGCGTGCAGCCGAACTCTTCCTCTCCCGGAACGGCCGCCGCCTGGACCGGGAGCGGATCTGGGGGATCGTCAAGGAGGCGGCACTTCTGGCCGGTATTTCCAAGAACGTCCATCCGCATACGCTGCGCCACTCGTTTGCCAGCCATCTGCTGGAAAACGGCGCCGATTTGCGCGTCATCCAGGAAATGCTCGGCCACGCCGACATCTCCACCACCGAAATCTACACGCACATCGACAAATCGCGCCTCGCGGCGATTCATCGGAAGTTTCATCCCCGTTCCTGACCGCCGCCTGAATCGGAAGAAGAGGAATACACGGACAGCATGTCGAACACACTGTACGATCTGCTCGGAGTGGCGCGGGATTGTGATTTCGCCACGCTGAAGAAGGCGTATTACGCCCGGGCGAAATGCTGCCATCCGGATCGGTACGGCAACTCCGCGGCGAAAACCGAGGAGTTCAAGGTGCTGGTCGCCGCCTTCAACACCCTGTCCGATCCGGAGCTGCGGCGACGGTATGACCTGCAGCTGGCTGCTTCGGAACTGCCTGCGGCGGGGCATGATTCCCTGCTGGGGTCGGAGGCGGACGACATTCTGGAGGAATTGATCGTCGGCAACCACGCTCCGCCGGAGACGTCGCTGGCGACGCTGATGGCCGATCTGGCGAAGACGGAGGTGTTCGTAACGTTTCGCGAAGGGCGGGATCATTTTGAGCACGGCCGGATGCGTTCGGCGGAACATTGCTTCTACTATGTGGTGGGACGTTCGCCGGGAAACATTCTGTATCGGATTTTTCTGGCACGGGCGCACGCGGCGCGAAGGCGTTATCGGCTGGCGTTTCGTGAATATCGGGTGGCGCTGGAGCTGGGACGCCTGCGGGAACCGCCGCTGGCCATGGAACGGGTCCGGCAGGAATATGAGCGGCTGTACCGGCGGCGGCATCCGCTTTTTCACTGGATTTTCGGACTGTTCCGGCCGGAGCCGGTGCGGTTCTGCGAGGACGCCTCGGAGGCCATGGTGCGGCAGTTGAACCGCAGCATCGCCGCTCAGCTTCGGAAAATGGAACGGGAAAATACACACCGATTGGAATAAGTGCCGCCGCCATGCTATATTACCGCCCGTGAAAGACGAAGGGCAACCAAGGGGAGGAACATGGGGCTTTTCAACCGTTCTTACATGCGCCGGGAATATCCGGCTTCGCCGCAATCCGGCGACGGCATGACGATGATCTGGCGCCTGATCGGCGTCAATGTGGCGATTTTTCTGCTGGTGCTGGTGGCGCCGCGGTGGGGCAATGAATTGATGCTGACCTCCGAGGGCATGCGCCGGGGGCAGGTGTACCGGCTGGTCACGGCGGCGTTTCTGCATCTGGATTTCATGCACATCCTGTTGAACATGTGGGGGCTGTATCTTTTTGGAACGCTGGCGGCGCCGTATCTCGGAGCCGGGCGGACGCTGTGGCTCTATCTGATCGGCGGAATTTCGGGCAATGTTCTGTTTCTGATATTCAACTGGAACGGCTTTTATGCGCTGCTCGGCGCCAGCGGCGCGGTTTACGCCATCACCATCGCCGCGGCGATGCTGGAGCCGAATCGGCGTTTCGTGCTCATTCTGATGCCGATGTTTCCGCTCAAAACCAGCACCATGGTGGTCTGCTTCACCATCATCGAAATCATCAGTCAGATCGGCGGTCTCCAGGGACAGGTGGCGCATCTGGCGCACCTCGGCGGGTTTCTCGGCGGATACGTGTATTTGAAGTCGCTGCGGAATCTGCCGATCGCCTGGGATCCGCTGCGGGCCTGGACGGGGGGCGGCCGGGCGGCGGAAGCCCGCCGGAGCGGCCGGGCGGAATACCGTCCGGGAGACTGGAGCCGCCCGGACGTGAATATTTCCGTGGACGGCTCCACGCCGGTTCCGCAACGGGAGGTGGACCGGCTGCTGGATAAGATTTCCGAGAGCGGCATCAACAGTCTGACGCCCGAAGAGCTGGCCACACTGCGGCGGGTCCGGGAACAGATGAAGCGGCAGGGACGGTGAACAAGTGGGTGAGACGCTCGGCACATCCCTGTTCGATTATGATCTGCCTGAGGAGCTGATTGCCCAGCACCCGGCGGAACGGCGGGACGGTTCGCGGCTGCTGGTGCTGGATCGGATTTCCGGAGAGACGGAAATTCATCCGTTTCACGACATCGTGCATTATCTGGAGCCGGGGGACCTGCTGGTCTGCAATGATACCCGGGTGCTGCACGGAC
>CASFXO010000376.1 GCA_949298665.1 uncultured Lentisphaeria bacterium | reverse complement strand
CGAGGTCGCGGGATTCCGTGTTGATGACCGCCCGGTCCGCATAGATGTCGAAGTCCCCGAAGGGAATATGGACGTTGCCACGGACGATGATGTTGCCGCCGGCGATGCTCCAGTGGTCGGCCCGGATGTTTTTCAGGTCGTGCATCGAGGCGGATTTCTTGAAGCTGGCCTCCAGAGAGGAGGCGCCTTCCGCAGATCGGACGAAGCCGAGGACCACCGCGGCGACGAGGGCGGCCAGCATGATTTTCTTCGATGGTTTCATTCGTTCCCTGAAAAAACTTGAGCCGGTCTCGTGCATGCGGTCGCAACGGGCCGGGGGGGTGCATACAAAATCACTCTACCATAGCCGACTTTTCATACTTTTTCAAGCACGGCATTCCGGTTTCCCGGTTTTTTCCACTGGTTCAGGCGGTCCTGGATGAATTCAATCACCCATTGCAGTTCCTCCTTCCCGGAACCGGTGATGTCCATGGCCGGAGCGAATTCGAACCAGACGTCGTTTTCGCGGTGAATCGGTCCCAGGTCGCGGATCCAGCGGCCGTTGGCCAGAAAGTCGGTTTTCAAGGCAAAGGGGACGATCGGGACGCCGGCGGCACGGGCCAGTTTGACGCCGATGGAATTGAATTTTTCCGGATGGAATTCCGCCGAGCGGGTCGCCTGCGGGAAGATGATGACCGAACGCCCCGCTTCCAGCCGTTTCCGGCCTTCGGAGAGAACGGTTTTCAAATCCTCCCGGGGATTGTCCCGTCCCACCTGAATGGCGTCGATCGCCCGCATGATGTCCCCGAAATGCGGGATGTCCATCAGCGCCGATTTGATGACGAACGTGAAATCCAGATGCGGTCGCACGATGGCGTGGAAGACCGCCGTCTCAAGCAGACTCATGTGGTTGCCGATCAGCACCACCGGTCGTCCGTTCAGGGCCCGGAGATGATCCAGTCCGCGCAGGTGCAGGCGCCCGCCGCAGTTTTCGATGAGCCGGATGTTCTGGTTGGAGTAGAAGATCTGGTGGGCGCCGTCGAGTTCGCCGCGGCGGCCGCAGCGGCCGGACCGGCTGAAAATAAGAAAGTTTTTCCAGTAAAAATACCATCTTCCGCCGCAGCAGAGCCGGTCCTGCCAGCAATGCTGCGCGTCGGGCGGAGTGTCGTAGCGGTCATGGGGGAAAAGGTTTTCTCCGATTGCCATGGGACGATTTTTCCTGACGGTTGTGTTTTTTCTTGAAAATGATAGTGGATAATATAATGCTTTTCAGCGGATTTTTCCAGTATCGGCGTGGTTATTCTTCCGGTTCGAAGACCGGTACGGGACGTTTGCCGGGCAGGATTTCCGGGGAAACGCGATCCGGGTGGCGGCGCCAGATCAGTTCGCGCTGCTCGCCGAAATAGACGAAATCAAGTTCGTCCAGCACGATTTCCGTTGCGAAGGAGGTTCCCGCGCCGTCCCGGCTGAAGGGGGAAATCATGACCTTCACCAGCAGGGTGCGGCCTTCTTTGATCTGCTGCACTTTCTCCACCACATAACCGGCGCGGACACAGGTGCCGGAAATTTTCAGGGTCGGACCGTCCGAATAGTGGATGAACCGCACTTCCGGCGTTGCCAGCTCCCGGAATTCCAATGATTGATAAAAGGCGGCACAGCCGCTGCCGCAGAGCAGCATGATGACCGGCAGCAGCAGGAAAGTTGATGGTTTATGCATGATGGGTCTCCCGTTTACGGCGGATCCGGTCGCGGACCGGCGGGTACAGCATCCGCCAGGCGAAGAGCAGCGCGATGCCGCCCCAGTACCCCACGATCAGCAGGGGGTATGCCGAAAACGCCCAGCCGTCGAAATGCCATTGCGAAACCGGCCAGAAGACCGGCGTGGCGAAAAAGTCGGCCGAATGCGTCGGAATATCGCAGAGAATATGCAGCGGCCAGGCCAGATACGGCAGCAGGCAGCGCCGGGCGAAAACGCCGATCAGAATGCCAGCGGCGGCGGCCACCACCAGACTGTGCGATACATCATAGGCGGTGAACACATATTGCGGGATTTCCGTCAGATCGGGTTTCCCGGGGGTAAAATTTCCGGAAACGATCCGCTGTACGAAATAGACTCCGAAACTGGCCAGGTCCGGCAGCGTACCGAACGCCAGCGCCGTCCAGAGCGTCCAGTCCTTCCAGCCGCTGTTCCGGGCCGCCGCATCCGTTTTCAATCCGGGCAGACCGGACCGGGAGACGGTGAGCATGCTGATGGCTCCGTGTGCAAACGTATCCAAAATCACTCTCCGGGTTGAAAGTTGCGCAACTGCACCTGCAGCGAGTGCATCGGGGATTGCAGCAGCTGCGCGATGACGCGGCATTTGACCCGCAGCAGGAAGGCGATCGGGCGGTCGTAATCGCTGAGCGTTTCGAAATTACCCTGGCCTTTGGCCACGACCAGATCGGCCCGGCGCATGGCGGCCAGAAATTCCTCGCCGGTGCCGTGTCGGGAGACACCGGGCGTCATGTCCCCCGTGTCGAGGATCGGGACGAAATCCAGTCCGGACATGGCGGCTTCGCGGCGGGTTATGTCGTTCAGGATGGGCTGGCCGCGGACGCCGAGGGTGATTTTATGGGCATAGCGTTCGATCAGCAGCCGGTCCAGGACGGCTTCCCCGCAGTTGTCCAGAATGTAGAAGACGGTGTGTGCCCGCTCCAGCGCTTCCCGCAGCTGCCGGACCGGTTCGGGCGCCAGCGGCAGGGCAAAGACTTCCCGGATCCGTTTCTCCGCGGTTTCGAGGTCGAAGTCCGGATCGGCACCGTAGTCGATGATGTTGCCGCCGATGGCGATGCGCAATGCGTTTTCGAACCCGTCCGGTCCCTGTCCGCACCGGGCCCGCAGTTCGGGCAGCAGTTGCAGCCCGAGAGAGGTTGAGCGGTCTTTTTCGTCGCGGAACGCGTCGTTGTTGCCAGAGACGGCGCGAACCTCGCGGTGAAAGGCCGCGGCAATGTCCGGCGGCGTCGCGCCGGGATCGGCCTCGGCGATGATGCGCAGCATGCGGCGGATCAGCGCCCGGCATTCGGTGTCGTCGCCGCCCGCGCTGCGTGCCAGCGGCACGATCTGGGAAAGAATGCAGGGAAAACAGTCAATTCCGATGTCCATAGTATCCGTTGTTCCAATGTTTGCGGATCAGTTCCGCGGTTTTGTCCAGAGCGTCCGGCACGCAGCGGGTGTCGGCCAGCACCGGCATGAAATTGGTATCTCCGTTCCAGCGCGGTACGATGTGCATATGCAGATGGTCCGCCACTCCGGCCCCGGCGGCGGCGCCGAGATTGAGGCCGACGTTGAAGGCGTCCGGCGTCATGACCGTTTCCAGCACTTTCTCCGCATGGGCTGCAAGTTCCATCAGTTCGGAGCGTTCCTCCGCCGTCAGCCGGGCCAGCCGGTCGATATGGCGGTAGGGGGCGATCAGCAGGTGTCCGGAATTGTACGGATAACGGTTCAACATGACGAATGCAGTGGCGCCGCGGGCGACGATGAGCGTCTCTTCCGGGCGGGAATGCGGTTTTTCATTGGCGCAGAGGAAGCATTCCCCACGTCGGGGTGAACGAATGAATTCAGTGCGCCACGGGGCCCACAATGGACGGCATTTACTCATGTCCGGAGGTCCTTTCCCGGGACGGTTCCATACCGATGTTGTCCGGCGGCGGATTCCCGTCGCGCATTTCGGCCAGCAGCCGTTTCCGGCGCAGCCAGTTGCCGGCGGCCGCCGCGAAGAGTGCCGCCGCGCCCATACCGGCCAGTACCACCGCCCAGTCGCCGTACCGGGTGTAAAACGTCAGCTCGGGTGCGGTGGCGATCGGTACTTCCAGAATGCCTGCCGCCCGGCCGCGGCGGATTTCCGGCCGTTCGGTTCCCGGCGTCGGCAGCACGGCGCCGATCCGTCCGGTCGGGAGCACGACCAGCGTCCCGCCGTTGTTGCCGCAACGGATGGCAGGCAGACCGGTTTCGACCGAACGGAGAACGGCGTTGGCCAGATGTTGTTCGGGTTCGGCGCTGGTCGGATACCAGGCGTCGTTGGAGAGGACGATCAGCAGATTGGCGCCGCGTCGGGCTTCTTCCCGGGCGATGTAGGGAAAGACGCTTTCAAAGCAGATCGCCACACCGGCCCGTACCCCCGGTGCCACGGGCAGCGGCGAATAATCCCCTCCCGGCGTCAGGTCCCGATTCATATCGACGGCGCGCGCCAGCCATTCCGGCAGGAAGCGGCGGAAGGGAATGTATTCTCCGAAGGGAACGCGGTGGATTTTGTCGAATCGGCCGACTTCCACCGGACCGGGCTGCAGCAGCAGGGCGCTGTTGGTGACGCCGTACTTCGATGCCCCCCCGGGCAGCGGGGCAAAGTCAATGGTGCCGATCAGCATGGCGTAAGGCGCCCCCGGCGGCAGCAGCCCGGCAATGCCCCGACGATAGGCTTCGCTGACCGGATGATCCGCCTTCAACGGATAGGGAACGGCGGTTTCCGGCCACAAAATGAGTTCCGGTTTCTCCGGCAGCGCGGCCAACTGCGCGGACAGGGCAAGATAGGTGTCCAGCGCCTCCTGCGCCTGAGCCCCGTCGGCATTGCG
>CASFXO010000375.1 GCA_949298665.1 uncultured Lentisphaeria bacterium | reverse complement strand
CCGGAGGCGGCTTCCCGTTCTACCGCTTCCAGCTGGATTTCATCATCCAGATCGGCCATACGGACCAGCGTCCCTGATGAATCCCTGAATTCCGGCGCGACGGCGTAACAGGCGGTGTTGCCGGGCAGTCCCGCGGCGATTTTATAACGGGGAGAGGCGGAAAACGGCATGGCCGGGAGCAGTCCGAACGGCATCCCCGCCGGCAGAATCCGTCCCAGTCCGGTGGCATCGTACCAGTGGTCGGCGGCGGTGTCGTACTGCAGATAACTACCCGCCGCGCTGACGAAGATTTTGTGAAACGGTCCGCGCAGATACAGCGTGTACCCGCCGCATTCCGCCGGCGTCGGCGCTTCGGGAATCGCATCGTCCGCGAACAGCGCTGCCAGCCCGAGCACCGAAGCGGCGAACAGACTGTAAACGGAATACTGACCGTAACTGTCGCAGCCGTGCAGAGCCATGGGATTGAAATAGTTTTTTATGTGTAACGGCAGGGGCGTGTTCCGCAGATACGGGCGCAGCGCTTCGACGCACCGGCGGGCCTGACGCTTGAATGCCCCCGCCAGTTCCGGACAGGTGTCCCGGTAACAGTGCGCCTCGTATTCACACAACGCCGCGGCGATGGCCTCCTGGAATTGAAACTGCGAGGAGCGTCCGCCGTAAGGTACCCAGCCATCCGGAGCCAGGAACAACAATGTGGTGAGAGCACCGCGCCGCAGGAGCTCCCGCAGGATCGGAGCAAGTCTGCCGTCATATCCCCAGGCGAGAGCCGCGGTCAACTGCAGACGGGTGGTGAGGTCGTAGGTGAGCGGATCCCCCGGGTCCCGGTACATGCCGTACTCGGTGAAGTGTACCAGCTGCGCTGCGACGTAGCGTTCGAAAAAGGCGGTGCCGTACAGGGTTTCCGCCATGCCGCCGATTCCGGCGGATTCCCGCATACTCTCTCCGGCGGCGCTGTAGAGGCACCAGTTGTTGAATTCGGCGATTTTTCTGCCGGTCGGATCCACCTCCCGGTAATGCCGTTCCGGAACGACGCGGGCCAGACCGGCGCGCCAGGCGGCCGGCCGCTCCGGCGGTGCGATATCCGTCAATACCGTACAGGCGGTAACCAGTTCCCGCATCCAGAAGTCGGGACTGTAATTGCGTGTTTCCGGTGCGCTCAATTGATCGCAGGCACGGTCCATGACCCGGAAAACCACTTCTTCATATTCGGGAATCCGGCCTGCCGCCAGCAGGATGGCACCCGCGGCGGCGAAACGCGGGGAAGTCTGTCCCCATTCCGTTTTCAGCACCGGATCGATGACCGCGCCGTCGGCATTCACCCAGTGAGCGGCAAGACGTACCACCTGCTCCATCAGATCGAAGTAAATTTCCCGGGTCGGAATGGGAGACGGCCGTTTGTCCGGCACCGTACCGCGCAGCAGCCGTTCCACTTTTCCTGCGATAGGAAAGGGCGGCAACGGTATCGCGGTTGACGGAGCGGAAGGAGGTGCGGGGTGGAAGTGGAGCCGCACCGCTTGAAAAATATCTGCCGTCATCCGGGAGCCTCCGTGATTTTCATGGGATCGTTCGGGGTACGGCAGAACATAGATGCAGTTGCGGGAAATTGCAATCCGGAGAGGCATGATTTGCCTTTTTTACCGGAAAATCCGGTGAATTTCCATGCGGTGCCGGAAAGACCACAGGCGGATATTCGAAAAAAATATGCTGGAACACTTGCATTTTGATCAAATTCATGCTACAGTACCTGTCCCGGGTGCTGTGCGGAGAGAGGAGCGCGCAGTGCTGTTCCCGGGAAGGCCAACGTGTCCAAACCGTCAGTACCGGAGGTAACATGAAGAAACATTCGGTCCTTATGCTGCTGGCGGCGTGCGCGCCGCCGCTGTTGTTCGCCCAGTCCGGAGAGGAGGAGATCCGGCTGGAGTACGCCACCGCACCGATCGCCGGTGTGCAGAGTGAGTTTGCCCGCGCCATCCGCAAGGCCATGCCCGGAGTGGTGCTGATTACCGCTGAAAAGCGCGTCGGCGTCGTCTCTTTCGACGGCTGGGGATCATCCCGGAAACTGGGTTACATGGATGTCCCGTCCGGACAGGGCTCCGGTTTCTTTATTCATGATTCCGGCTATATTCTGACCAATTATCATGTGGTCAAGGGGCAGGATTCCTTCTGGATCACACTGCACGACGGCGGCGAGCATCCGGCCCGGGTGGTCGGGGTGGACCCGGCATCGGATCTGGCGGTGCTGCGGGTGGAAAATCCCGATGGACGGCGTTTCCCCACCCTCCGTTTCGCCAGGCCGGAGAGCGTCGAACCCGGGCACTGGGCGATCGCCATCGGCGCTCCGTTCAGTTTAAACCGGACCGTTACCGTCGGCATCGTCTCCAGCAAAAACCGTTCCGGCGTCGGGGTCAACGCCTACGAGGACTACATTCAGACCGACGCCTCGATCAATCCCGGCAATTCCGGCGGGCCGCTGCTGAATTCCGCCGGAGACGTCATCGGCGTCAATGACTTCATCATGTCGCCGTCCGGCGGCAACATCGGACTGAGTTTCGCCATATCTTCCGGGATTGCCCGGTCGATTGCCGAAGAGCTGATCGCGCACGGGAAGGTGGAGCGCGGGTATCTGGGGGCGATTTTTTCGCCGCTGCCGCACCGGCGCGGCAACGACAGCGGGCACGGGGTGCTGGTGGAACGGGTTTACCGGAATTCCCCCGCCGCCGGGAAATTGTTTCCCGACGACGTGGTGATCGCGGTCAACGACCGGAAAATCCTTAATGGGAGCGAACTGGCCAATGCTTTGTTCGCCTCCCGCCCCGGGGATCAGGTGAAGTTGACGCTGGTGCGCGACGGGCGGCAGCTGGAGCAGACCATCCGGCTGACGCGCGCGCCGGACGCCTCCGGTGGCCATCCGCGCCGAATGCTGCTGCGTCCGATTTACCGGGAGTGACCGCGGAAGAACGGCGGTGAGAGTCTGATGGTTGAAAACGGTGCGTAAGGGATTGTTTTTTTCAGAGGATTTTTCCGAGTGAAAAGCCTGGTCCCCGGCTTGCATCCCGCGATTCCGCGGATATGTTATGGCGTTTTCATTCAAAGAGACGGAAAATTCAACGATCAGGAGCGGAATCCATGAAATGCAGACGCCTCGTTTTCCTGCTAGCGGTGTTCACCGGAATGCTGCTGCAGGCTTCAGACCAACCGGAAAAGGAGACTCCCATGAAAAGCCGGAGACGCATCGTCATCAGTTCTCTCGGGCCGCGTCCGCTGCCGGACCGGCCGACCGACAACCAGGAAGCGCTTGACCTCATGATCGAGCACTGGAGCCGGGAATTGTCCGGTGTGCTGCCGGACCGGCCGGACCTGATCGTGCTGCCGGAGGCGTGCGACCGTTTCCCGATGCATACGATGGAGGAGCGGTTCAGCTGGTACGAATTCCGGGGGAACAAGATGCTGGATTTCTTCCGGGGGGTCGCCCGGGACAATCGGTGTTACATCGCCTACTCGGCGGCGCGCAAACTGCCGGACGGAACCTGGCGCAATTCCACCCAGCTGATCGACCGCAGGGGCGAGGTGGTCGGCATCTACAACAAGAATTACCCCACGGTCGGCGAACATGACAAGTGGGGGATCGTCCCGGGCAAGGACGCGCCGGTTTTCCAGACCGACTTCGGGCGGGTGACCATGGCGATCTGTTTCGACCTCAATTTCCACGAACTGCTGGAACGGGTGGCGCCGCAGCGGCCGGATCTTATCATCTTCTCCTCCATGTATCACGGCGGTCTGATGCAGGGGTACTGGGCCTATCACTGCCGCAGTTATTTCGTCGGCGCCATCGCCGGGCTGGAGAACAACATCCTCAATCCGCTCGGGGAGCGCGTCGCGCACTCCACCAACCACTTCCGCCGGGTCACCACGTCGATCAACCTGGATTACCAGGTGGTGCATCTGGACGAAAACTGGGAGAAACTGGACGCGGTCAAGGCCAAATACGGACGCGGCGTCACCATTTCCGATCCGGATTATGTGGGCGCGGTGCTGCTGACCAGCGAACGGGACGACGTGACCAGCGCCGACATGGTCAAGGAATTCCAGATCGAACTCTGGGATGAGTATTACAAGCGCAGTGTCGACAACCGCAACCGGTATGTCGAAAAGTAACCGGAGGTGCGACATCATGACTGATACACCGGACCCCGGACGCTACGACGGACGCATGCAATACGTCCGCTGCGGCAACAGCGGCTTGAAACTACCGACGGTCTCGCTGGGGCTGTGGCAGAATTTCGGCGGCGTCAACGTGCCGGAGAATGCCGCGAAGATGGTGCACGTCGCCTTTGATCTGGGCATCACGCATTTCGATCTGGCCAATCTTTACGGGCCGCCGCCGGGATCGGCGGAAGAGATTTTCGCGGATATTCTGCACCGGGATCTGGCCCGTTACCGGGACGAGCTGGTGATTTCCACCAAGGCCGGGTCTCTGATGCACGAAGGCCCTTACGGCAGCGGCGGTTCACGCAAAACCCTGATTGCCGGATGCGAAGCCAGTTTGAAACGGCTTCGGCTGGATTATGTGGATATTTTCTATCATCACATCAAGGATCCCGATACGCCGTTGGAAGAGAGCATGGCGGCGCTGGATCAGCTGGTGCGCGACGGCAAGGCGCTTTATGTGGGCGTCTCCAATTACCGGGCGGACCGGCTGGCCCGGGCGGTGGAGATTCTGCGGGAACTGGGAACGCCGTGTCTGATCAATCAGTTCCGCTACAATCTGCTGACCCGCGGACCGGAAGTCGACGGTTCCTTCGAGACGATGCGGCAGGCGGGCATGGGGGCGATCGTCTTTTCGCCGCTGGCCCAGGGGGTGCTGACCGACCGTTATCTGAACGGGGTGCCGGAAGGCTCCCGGGCGTCGCGCACGCCGGCGCTGCGGGAATTCGTGGAGCGCGGCGACGTGCGGGAAAAGCTCCGGGCACTTCATGAAACGGCTGCGGCGCGCGGTCAATCCCTGTCGCAGATGGCGATCGCCTGGCTGCTGCGGGACCGGACGATTACTTCGACGCTGATCGGAGCAAGTTCGCCGGAGCAGATTACGGAGTTGGCTATGGCGCAGAAGAATACGGGTTTTTCCACGGCAGAGCTGGCCGCCATTGACCGTATCACCGCAGATGCGAAGGATAAGTTTCACTTCCTGACGTTCCGCTGATCTGCGGCGACGCAATGGCGACGCCCGGTCCCGTCCGTCTGCCGGGATCGGGCGTTGTTTTCGGATGCTGCAAGCCGCGCCATGTTCTTTTCCCGGCAGTTGCACCCGACGGGGGGCGGGACCGCATGGAATCCGGCGCAAGTCAGAGTTCTCCGGTCATCAGCAGTTTGCCGTCATCCGAACTCGGTTTCAAGCCATAGGTTTTCAACGGAGCGAAATGCATGTCGCTGAAGAGAAAGTTCTGGAAACCGCTGTGTCGGTATTCCACTACTTCCATGATGTCGATATTGCCGTTGGCGGCGTTGGCGTTGGTGGGGCTGTCGCCGTTCCAGAGAATGTAACTGGAGCGATCGATCGGATTGAGTCGTCCGTCGGCGATGGCCATAACCCGCGAAGCATTGCGGATGGTACCGAGTTTTTTGGGTTTCCGGTCAAGGGTCGCGGTCAGATATCCGAAGTTGGCGCCGAAATTGTTGAAGCCGTAGGCGGCGACCGTGTTACGGAAATAGACGTGCAGATATTTCGCACTCGGACAGATAATCGGCGCATGCATAAATTGCGACGTTGATTTGTTGATTTTCTCCCGGCTGCACCCCAGATACGGCAGCAGAAACTGCCAGCCGCCGCCTTCCGGATTCATGACGTAACTGAAGTAATCGTTATTGTCCAGTCCGTACATCTGCACGGCATTGCCGTGCTGTTTGAGGTTGTTGCCGCACTGGATGTTGCGGGCTTTGGCCCGTGCCTGGTTCAGCGCGGGGAGCAGCATGGAGGCGAGGATGGCGATGATCGCGATGACCACCAGCAGTTCAATCAACGTGAATGATTTTGTTCTCATTTGACCATTCCTCCTGGGAATATTACGGCAGGTCGATCCAACCGGTGTAATCGGTGCTCGGCAGCGTCAGCTTTCGGCCGTCGGCGCTCAGGCTCCGGGCCCGGTAGCAGAAGGCCCGTTTGCCGTCGCGGACCAGCAGCAGCACCGCTTCGGCCTCCACCGCTCCGGCGCGCAGCGGACCGACGGTGGTGAAATCCGGACTGTAGCGCAGAACGTCCGTTGCGCCTTTGCAGCTGAAATCCAGCTGCCCGGGAGCCGCCGCCGTTACCGTTGCTGCCGGAACGGACGCTCCGGCCGGGAAAGCCGCGGCGATAGTCACGGCATTCGTCACGTCATTGCCGGTATCGGCGCTGAAGGTGACGAGCGGGGCGGGAATGAGTTTTTCCGCTATCGTGGCCGTCCAACCGGAATAGATGGGCGTTTCCTGTCCCTCGACGCAGGTGGCGCTTACCTTGTCCGCTGGTTTGAGCAGCATTTT
>CASFXO010000374.1 GCA_949298665.1 uncultured Lentisphaeria bacterium | reverse complement strand
AGATCAGCTCCGCCTCCCGCAGGCGGCCCTGCGCGGTCTTCAGCATGACGTCGAGCAGGTCGCCGTCGAAGCGGCGCAGCACGGGCTGGATCTCCGGATCGCCGAAACGGACGTTGAATTCCAGCACCTTCGGTCCCTGTTCCGTCACCATGATGCCGACGAAGATCACGCCGCGGAAAAGCAGTTTTTCCGTCTGGATGCCCCGCAGGAACGGTTGCAGAATTTCCTGATCGATTCGTGCCATGATTTCCGGCGTGACCACCGGCGCGGGCGAATAGGCGCCCATGCCGCCGGTATTCGGACCGGCATCGTGATCGTAGGCGCGCTTGTGGTCCTGCGAGGAGACCAGCGGCACGATGGTTTCGCCGTCGGTCAGGGCCAGGATCGAGGCTTCCTCCCCGTACAGGCACTCTTCGATCAGCACCTTGCGCCCGCTTTCGCCGAAGGCGCCGCTGAAGCATTCCGAAAGAAAGGTGATCGCGCTGTCCGCATCCTCGGCCACCAGCACTCCTTTTCCGGCGGCCAGTCCGTCCGCCTTGATGACGATTCCCCGGGCGCCGGCGCTGAAGTTTTCCCGGACATAGTCCGCCGCCGGTTCGAACGCGGAGAACGTGGCCGAGGCCGCGGTCGGAATGCCGTATCGGCACATGAACTGCTTGGCGTAATCCTTGCTGCCTTCCAGCTGCGCCGCTTCCGCGTCCGGTCCGAAAATCGTCAGCCCGGCCGCCCGGAAACGGTCTGCCAGCCCGGCGCATAGCGGCGCTTCCGGGCCGACCACGGTCAGGCCGATTTCGTGGGTCCGGGCGAATTCCACCAGCCGGTCCGGTTCGTCCACGCGAATGGCGACGCATTCGGCGTCCGCGGCGATGCCCGCGTTGCCGGGGGCGCAATAAACCCGGTCCGTCTGCGGGGAATCCTTCAATTTCCAGACCAGGGCGTGTTCCCGCCCGCCGGAGCCGATTACCAGTACGTTCATGTTGCAACTCTCCTGTATGGGATGAAGGTTATTCGCCGGCCCCGTAAATTTTCAACAACGCCCGCATGGCCGGCGTTGTCGCCTGATCGATCGGGCGGCGGCCGGTGATTTCATCCCGGGCATTGGGATCGGCGTGATGTTCGAGCAGCAGCTTGGCTGCCTCAAAATGGTTGCCGGAGACCGCCAGCATCAGGGCGGTCCGGGTCAACTGGTTGCGCCGGTTCGGATCGGCGCCCTTCTCCAGCAGCAGCCGGACCAGTTCGTCGCGGCCCTCCCCGGCCGCCAGCATCAGCAGCGTCTGACCGTTGGCCGCGGCCAGATCGGGGTCGGCACCGTCTTTCAGCATTCGGATGGCTGCCGCGATTTGCCCCGAGGTGATGGCATTGGCCAGGGTATCGTAGGTATACCGGTCGGTCCGGGGTTTTGACGCTTCCGGCAGCGGCACATCGGCCAGCGGGATATTGAGCTCCCGGGCGATCCGGGGATAGATCTGCTGCCAGACGCCCGGCGGAACCAGTTCCTGCAGCTGGTGAGGATGTTCCCCGTAGCGGAGTTCCAGAAAAAAACACAGATCCGGCACTTTCCGGGCGGCGCGCAGCAGGAATTCCTGCCGGGTCGGCGCATTCGCCAGCGGCAGACTGCGGGTGTCCGGACGGTTGACCGCGCGCAGCGTCAGCGTTTCCGGCGTGGCGTGCTCCACCTGAAACAGTCCGTTTCCGGGGATTTCAAACGGGATCCCCCGCAGGGCATCCGTGTGGAACAGGATGGTAAACGCCGCCTCCGCTTCCTTTCTGGCCTCTTCGGCTTGGGCGATGCCCCGGCGCAGGGCGGCGGCGATGTGCCGTTCGGATTCCAGCGCGTCTGCGGGGCAGGCGTCGGCCAGATTGCCGGCAGCGGTCAGTTCCCGTTGGTAGGGTTGCCAATCATCGGTGCGGGTTCCCCGGCCGAGGGCCACCCAGAGCTGCTGCTGCTGCAGTCCGGCCTGCTGTTGAAAAGCGGCGGCCCGCTCCTGAAGCTGCGTCGCGTGATCGGTCGGAACGGGATCATCGGTTTTCGCGGGAGCCGGGGTTGACCGTCCGGCATACAGATACCAGCCGATTCCGGAGGCGACGGCGATCAGCAGGACGGTCAGGATGCGGCCGGGCCATTTTTTCTTTCGAACCGGATTCATGCTCAGAAATATCCTTTGAACGGGAGTTTGTTCGGGTGCCGCAGCGCCCGGCATTTGGGACACATGAAATCGCTCAGCGCGTAAATCCGGGCGAGTTCCTCCGTCTGAAAGAGTTCAATGGCGTCGCCCTCCTGAACCGGCAGCGTCTCCAGAGAATTGTCGGCGACGACGATGCCGGGCCCCCGGACGATTTCGATCCGGACGCGCGAACGGCTGTCCAGCACCAGATGGCTGACCTCCTCGGTGCTGT
>CASFXO010000373.1 GCA_949298665.1 uncultured Lentisphaeria bacterium | reverse complement strand
AACGATGGTTTACCCGCAGCCGGTGTGAAGTGCAAGAAAATGTCTTTTGAGGAACAAGAACAGAGGTACAATAAGTTTTGATTTTGGCAACAAACGACACCTATGGCTACATAGGTAAGGAGAATTGCGCTTCAAATATAAGAAAAACAGGAAAAAGTTGCAAAAGTAGCTTGACAAAACCAAACATGGAAGGAAAGAATCATCGATTGCACCAGCCCGTTTCGATCCTGATTCTTTCCCCCCCGGAAGAAGGGCATTCCACGGCGGAAAATCCCGCGCCACCGCCGCTTTCCGCCCCGGAATCAAAAAAAAACATTCCATGGAGGTCTCATGAGCCAAGCCGACACCGTCGCAGTGACCGTGAACTTTTCCCGGAGACAGGGCCGCATCAAGCCGATGAACGCCGCCAACAACGGTCCGAAAATCCCCTCCGGCGACCAGACATGCGGCAATTTCGATACCTACCGGATGCTGCACATCCCCTACGCCCGGCTTCACGATGCCAATCTCTGTACCGCCTACGGTGCGCCGCACGTTGTCGACATCCGTGCGATCTTCAAGGATTTCCGGGCGGATCCGGAAGCCCCGGCGAGCTACGATTTCACCATGACCGACCGGTATTTGAGGGCGCTGAAGGCGGCCGGAACCGAACCCTTCTTCCGGCTGGGCGGGAGCATCGAGCATCAGCCGCGCAAATGGTTCACCTGCGTACCGCCGGACTTCCATAAATTCGCCGTGATCTGCGAACACATCATCCGCCACTGCACCGGGAGCTGGGCCGACGGGCTCGGCATGAACATCACCTACTGGGAAATCTGGAACGAACCGGACCTGGATCCCGACGACGCACCCGACAAACGCTGCTGGCAGGGGACCGCCGCGGAATTCCGGGAGCTTTTCTGTCTCACGGCCCGGCACTTGAAAGCGTGCTTTCCTCACCTGAAAATCGGCGGTCCCGCCGCCATGGCCCCGCTCAACAACCGGACGGAACCCGGCTGGATCGACCGTTTTTTCGGAGAACTGCAACGCCGGAACGTGGTGCTGGATTTCTACAGTTTTCACTGCTACACCGACGATCCGGCCACCATTTTCCGCCATGTCCGTGAGGTCCGGGAATACCTGGACACCCACGGGCAGTCCCGTGCGGAAAGCATTCTGAACGAATGGAACTACGTCCGCGGCTGGACGGACGAATGGGTGTATTCACTGGAGCAGGAGGCCGGCGTCAAAGGCGCCGCCTTCGCGCTGTGCACCATGCTCGGGTGCCAGAAACTGCCGCTGGACATGCTGATGTATTACGACATGCGCGCCGGCTGCGGCATGAACGGCCTCTGGCACCCGGTCACCTTCGATCTGCAGAAGCCGTATTACGCCTATTTCATGTTCGAAAAACTCGCGCGCCTCGGCACCGAGGTCGAATCCGCCGCCGATGACGATGCGGTTCAGGTGGTCGCCGCCGTCGGCGACGACGGAGCGAAGGCCGTCGTCATCGGGGCGTTCCACGACGACGACAACTTCCGGAGCGGCCCCCTCGAAATCCGGCTGACCGGCTTGACGCCGGAGGAGAAAAAACGCCTGAACGTGCGGCTGCTGGATGCAAAACGGGACTGCTTCGAAGTCCCGTTCGAGCTGGCCGGAGACACGCTCCGTTTCCCCTTCCGGTTCCGTTCCTGCTGGGGATTGCTGATTCAATGTTAAACACCGGCGCGGCGCCCCGGTCGTCCATCGGGTCCCGGCATGCCGGTTCAGATCCGCGACATCCGCCAGAGGGTGTCCGCCGCGTCGGCGGGCATCCGCCAGTCGCCGCGCGGCGACAGCGCGATGGTGCCGACCTTCGGCCCGTCCGGAACGCAGTTCCGCTTGAACTGCTGCCGGAAGAAGCGGCGCAGGAAAACCGCCAGCCAGCGGGACACCGTTTCCGCGTCGTAAATTCCGCGAAACGCATTTTCCGCCAGAAACCGGATCTTCTCCGGCTCCGCACCGTATTTCACGAAGTGGTAAAGGAAGAAATCGTGCAGTTCGTACGGACCGATCAAATCCTCCGTCTTCTGCGCGATCGAGCCGTCTCCCGCCGCGGGAAGCAGTTCCGGGCTGACCGGAGTGGCGATCACGTCGCGCAGCACCGCCGCCAGTTCCGGCGCCGAGCGTTCCGCCGTGGTTTCGATCAGAAAGCGGATCAGGGTCTTCGGAATCGAACAGTTCACCGCGTACATCGACATGTGGTCGCCGTTGTAGGTGCTCCAGCCGAGCGCGATCTCCGACAGGTCGCCGGTCCCGATCACCAGGCCGCCGGTCTTGTTGGCCACGTCCATCAGAATCTGGGTGCGTTCCCGCGCCTGGACGTTTTCGTAGGCGGTGTCCAGCACCTCCGGATCATGCCCGATATCCCGGAAATGCTGCAGGCAGGCCGGGCGGATATCCACTTCGCGCAGCGTCACGCCGAGCAGTTCGCAGAGACGGACCGCATTGCCGCGGGTTCGGTCGGTGGTGCCGAATCCGGGCATCGTATAGGCGATGATCGCCGCCGGATCGCGGCCGAGCAGCCGGCAGCATTCCGCCGCCACCAGCAGCGCCAGGGTGGAATCCAGGCCGCCGGAGATCCCGATCACCATGGTTTTCGCACAGGTATGCTCCACACGCCGGGCCAGTCCGGCGCACTGAATGTCGAAAATCTCGGTACAGCGTTCCCGCCGGTCGGCATCGTCCCCGGGCACGAAGGGACAACGCGGATTGACCGCATAAGCCAGATCGGGAGAACCTGCCGCCGCAGGCACCGACACAGTACGGAAGACGGTTCCCGCAGGCAGCGGATTGTCGTTGAAACTGCTTTCTGAGACCCGCGCCGCCGCCAGCCGTTCGAAATCGACATCGGCGAAGATGATGGAATTTTCACGGGCGAAACGCCGGTTTTCCGCCGCCAGGCGGCCGTTGTCGGCGATCAGCGCGTGACCGCCGAACACCACGTCGGAGGTGGATTCGTACACCCCCGCGGAAGCCAGCACATACGCCGCAAGACAGCGGGCGCTCTGCTGCCGGACCAGATCGCGCCGGTACTCCGCCTTGGCGGCCAGTTCGGTCCCCGCCGACAGATTGAAAATCACCCGGGCGCCGCCCAGCGCCAGCAGCGACGACGGCGGCAACACCCCCCAGAGATCCTCGCAGACTTCCACCCCGAAACGGAATTCGCCGCCGTCGTCGAACAACAGATCGCTCCCGAACGGCACCGCCGTTTCTCCCAGTTTCACGGTGCGCCCGCGGACTTCCCGGCCGGACTGGAAATAGCGTTTTTCGTAAAATTCCCGGTAATTCGGCAGCAGCGTTTTGGGCACGAGGCCGCGGATCCGTCCGTCCGCGGCGACCGCGGCGACGTTGTAGAGCGCCTCGCCCTCCAGCAACGGCAACCCGAATATCGCCATCGTCCGCCGCCCGGCGGTCACGGCGGCGAATTCCTCCGCCGCGGCACGCGCCCGCTCCAGCAGCCGCTTCTGAAAAAAAAGATCGCCGCAGGAATATCCGGTGATCGACAATTCGGGAAACACCACCGCGGCTGCCTCCCCCCGCGCCGCCGCCTCGTAACATTCGCGGAGCATCCCGGTATTGAAATCGACGTCCGCCACGCGCAGTACCGGTACCGCCGCCGCCAATCGATGGAATCCAAACATGCTGTCCGTCCTGTCTCTCTCTCTCTGAATCAATGACCGTTCTACATCGTTATAATGTACTCGCGCAACCGCCCCGGTGCAAGCGCCCGCACTCCGAAATCGCCAAAACACCGGCCCTCTCCCATAGTGCTGTTCGCATTCCGTTGGTACTCCCGGCTCCGGCCTCCGACCGATATTGCCGGTGTTGCAATTCCCGGGAAACCCTATATATTCAGAATCGGACGAGTTGTCGTCCATCATGGGAAAAGATGTTTTATTGCAATCTTTTACCACAAACAAAACAAAACAGAAGGTGTGGCTTTATGGGAAAAAATCACGTCCTGTATTTTCCGGAAGTCAAACGAGCGTCCTTTGAAGAAAGGGAACTCCCTGTTCTGAACCCTGACGAAGTTTTGATTCGAACCAGCCGCACCCTGATCAGTACCGGCACCGAAATGACCGCTTATTGTGGCGATTATGAAGCGGGGTCGATCTGGGAAAAGAATTTTTCCTGCCCCTATTACCCGGGTTACAACAATATCGGCACCATCATCGATGCCGGCGGCAACGTGCCCCGGAACTGGCTCGGCCGGAGGGTCGCCACGCCCACGGGCCATGCCGCGTTCACGACGGTGGAAGTGCACGGGACCGAACCGGAAGCCACCTGTTTCCCGGTACCGGAGGGAATCTTGGACGACGACGCCGTTTTCTTCACCATTCCGCTGATCGTCATGAACGGCATCCGCCGTTCCGGAATCCAGTGGGGGGAATCCGCCGTGGTGTTCGGCCTGGGTCTGCTGGGACAATTCGCCGTCCGTTTTCTGCAGGCCTGCGGCGCCTTCCCGGTCTTCGCCGTGGATCCGGCGACTCACCGGCTCGAACTGTTGCCGCAGGATCCCGGCGTGATTCCGATCAACCCCGCCGAAACGTCTCCGGAGGAAGTCCTGCTGCGACACAACAAAGGCCGCCGGGCGGACGTGGTGATCGAACTGACCGGAAACGCCGATCTGATCCCATACGAGGCGAAACTGCTCCGGAAAAAAGGTCGGCTGATCCTCCTGAGCAGTCCCAAACGACCGGTTTTATTTGATTTTCACGATGACTGCGCCCACCCCAGCATCGCCATCATCGGCGCCCACAACTACTCGCACCCGGAATACCCCCAGCCGGAAAACCCCTGGACCAAACAGCGCCATATGGAAATGTTCTTCGATCTGCTGCGACTGGGCAAACTGAACGTCCGTCCGCTGGTCAGCCGCCGGCTCAACTGGCGGGACGCCCCCGTCGCCTACGAGGCCCTGGACCGGGCGCGCGGGGGTGAAATGGGCATCATCCTCGACTGGAGCGACGCCTCCTGATCTGCGGGTCCGGCAGGAGACCGGCGCGGTCCGGCGGAACCGGGCCGCGGATCCCGCTCGGGGCGTTGCGGCCGCCGATCTCCGCCGTTCTCACTCATACCGGAGCGTCCGGCGCCCCTCCTCGTCGCGGAAAGTCTCCGACACAATCTGATGTTCCTGCTCCACCGTCCCGCGCAGCTCGAACGGCACCGCCAGCCACCAGGGCGCCAGCCGATCGGAGAGACGCACTTCCAGCTGCACGTACACCATCGCCCCCGGAAAATCACCGGGAGTGATCTCCACCGCCAGCGTCGACACCGCGTCCTGCTTCACCTGCAGCATCTGTTCCGTTCCGGGAGAAACGCACCATCCTTCCGGCAGTTTCCAGCGGAAACAGACCAGACGATTGCTGTGCGGACAGCCGTCCACGGAAAGACGCAGCCGCTGCGCTTCTCCGGGCGCGGTCACCGGTGAAGAACCGTATTCGAGCGTCAGCCGCCCCCAGGGCAGATCGTAACCGACCGCCCGGGAACTGCGGGTACAGATGTTCTGCCGGGCCCATTCGCCGTCTCCGAGCCGCCGGCGGAGTTCGTCGCCGATGCGGGTGGGGCCGTCGGCAAGACGCGGCAGCGCCGGGTTTTCCCGTTCGATCAGCTGCTTGTTGCGTATGACACGTTCCGTCAACTCCTCCAGGGTCTCCGGGACGAAAAGATAATATGTGGAGATCGCCACCGTCCGGATGGTGTTGCCGATCGGAGCGATCCATTCCCCGGGCAGTCCGGAACGCCCCTTGAGAATGCCGAGCACGGCGCCGACGGTCGCCCCGGTACAGTCGGTGTCGTCGCCGCAGTTGACCGCCAGACAGACGCTGCGGCCGAAATCGTTTTCCCCATACAGCAGTCCGAGCACTGCAAATCCGAGATTGGCCGGAGCCTGAAACCACCCCAGATCGGCGCTGTCCTCCACAAGGTTCCGGCGCACGGTCCGCCAGTCGATGCCGCGATGATACCCGTCCAGCACGAGATTCACGCTGCGGGCGACCCGGCAGTCGGCGGGAATCCGGGCCAGCGCCATGCCGATCAGCGTTTCCGGATCGCTCTCGACGAAAGCGGCCGACTCCAGCGACGCGGTGAAGATTTCCGCATAAATCCCCTCTCCGGCATGATCGACGCAGGCATCCAGCCAGGCAAAACGCGCCGCCTCGTCCGGTGTTCCGGGAAACAGACACGCCCAGATTTCCGAACGGATCCAGGCGCCGTTGCTGTTTTTCCACTGGTCATTGTTGCAGAATCCGGAAAGCGGCGGATAAAGTCCGGCGACCATGTTCCCCTTGGCCGTGCCGTATTCGTTCCACGGCCCGGTAATGTAACGCATCCAGTATTCGCCGAGAATCCGTTCGTTCAGCCGATATGCGCCGTGCTGCTCGACCGCCTGCAGCCAGACCAGCTGCAGGTCCAGATCGTCGTTCGGAGCCGGATTTCCGCCGAGATCCTGCGTGTAAAACGACACGTCATGCAGGGGGCGGCTCCCCTCCATCGGCGCGCCCAGCGTGCCGCCGATGTTCTTGCCGGTCCAGCAGCCGAGCACCTTGTCCCGGAACTCCGCCAGATTGAACTGATCCCGCATTTTTTTACCTGCATCGAACATTGTCCACATCCTTTCCTGTTTCCGGAAAACCGGAAGTTGCATTTCACACGGACGATTTCTATATTATTAATGATATTCGGAGATTCCGGAAACAACATGGAAGATCGTGCCGAAAACCTTGATTTTCGTACAAAACAAACAAACAAAACAAAAAAATGAGTACCGCTCGACAAAGTCCCTGCCGCGATGCCGATTTCGTCTCCGGCCGGGCCATCATAACGAAGCCGGACGGATTGTTCTGGCGGAGCCGCTGGATCAACGACTGGAGTCTGCTCCTCACGCTGAACGGCGCCGGGGAAATCCTTCTGGAAACCGGCCGCGTCCCGGTCGCCCGGCGTGATCTCGTTCTGATCGCTCCGGAGCATGCGCACTCCTTCCGCTGTTCCGGGCCCTGGGATCTCCTCTGGATTCATTTTCTGATGCGGCCGCACCTTGCCGCGGTACCGCTCTGGCCGGAGTTCCTGCCGGGCGTGCGGTACAGCCGTTTGCCGGAACCGGAATTCCCGCGTGCCCGGGCCGCATTGCTGGAGGCCTGCCAGCTGGATCGGCGGCGCCCGGCACTCTGGCACCCGCTGGCCTATACGCTGCTGGAAAGCGTTCTGCTGCGCGGTTGCGGCGGCGCCGTGCAGCAACCGCTCCCGGTCGCCGAAGCCTGGCTGCCGCGCGCCCGGAAAATGCTGCTGGATCCGACGGTCCCGGAACTTTCCATGGACTGCATCGCACGTCGCTGTTATCTATCGCGGACGCGCTTCTACAACGAAATCCGGCGACACTGCGGCATTTCACCACGGGCCTACCGGGAACTCCACCGGTTGCGCCGGGCGCAGCAGCTGCTGGAGAGCACTACGCTGCCCGTCGCGGAAATCGCCCGGCAGATCGGCATGGCCGACCCGTTCTATTTCGCCACCCGTTTCCGCAAATTCTGCGGCAATT
Organism: uncultured Lentisphaeria bacterium; assembly: GCA_949298665.1. Taxonomy (GTDB): domain Bacteria; phylum Verrucomicrobiota; class Lentisphaeria; order Victivallales; family Victivallaceae; genus CALXOD01. The sequence continues at coordinate 3,259 of CASFXO010000373.1, read as the reverse complement.
CCCCGTCGGAATACCGTGCGCATCTGCGGTCGCACACCCCGGAAAACCGTTCCGCCACTGGAAAAAACTCAGATGGATGCTAAACTAATCCCGGGTCCCGGCCGGTCCGCGGCCTCCCCCGCCCGACCGCCCCGGTCCCCCCGGAACAGCCAACGCCTTAACCGAAAGAATCTGCAATGAAAACCCTGATCATCGGCGGCGTCGCCGCAGGCGCCGGAGCGGCGGCAAGATTGCGCCGTCTGGACGAATCCATGGAAATCATCGTACTCGAACGCGGAGAATACATCTCCTACGCCAACTGCGGCCTGCCATACCATCTGGGCGGCGTCATCCCGGAACGCGATTCCCTGCTGGTCATGCCGGAACCGAAATTCAAAAGCTGGTTTCAGGTCGATATCCGGACCCGGCAGGAGGCCGTCGCCATCGACCGCCCCCGGAAAACGGTCCGGATCCGCCGGACGGACGGTTCCGAATACACCGAGTCTTACGACAAACTGCTTCTGGCCACCGGGTCCCGCCCGGCCGCCCCGGAGCTCCCCGGCGGCGACGATCCCCGGATTCATTCGCTCTGGACCATTCCGGATATGGACGCGCTCGGCGCTCTGGCCGCAAAGGGAGCCCGGAAGGCGCTGGTGATCGGCGGCGGCTTCATCGGGCTGGAGGCCGCGGAGAACCTGCACCACCGCGGGCTGGAAGTAACCGTCATTCAGCATTCCGGACATGTGCTGCCTTCCGTCGACCGGGAAATGGCCTGGCCGCTCGGCGCGGAGCTGGCGGCGCTCGGCATCGAGGTGAAATTGAACGCCGAACTGGTCGGCTTCCGCCGGACGGAGGAAACTCTGTTCGCCCGCCTGAAGGACGGCAATGAGCTGCCGGCGGACCTCGTGGTCATGAGCATCGGGGTGAGACCGAATTCGGAACTGGCCGGCGCCGCCGGACTGGAACTCGGACCGCGCGGTCATATCATCGTCAACGAACATCTGCAGACTTCCGACCCGGACATCTATGCCGCCGGGGACGCGGTCGCGGTCATCGACTGCGTTTCGGGGCAGTCCACGGCGATTCCCCTCGCCGGTCCGGCCAACAAGCAGGGCCGCATCGCAGCCGACCACATCGTCGGAAGACCCGCCGTCTACCGCGGCAGCTGGGGTGCTTCCGTCATCAAAGTCGGCAACCTGACGGCGGGAGCCATCGGGTTGACGGAGACCAGACTCCGGCAGATGGGGCTGACTTATCACCGGATCTACACCCATCCGGCCTCGAACGCCTCGTATTATCCGGGCAGCACCCAGATGCACATGAAGCTCCTTTTCGCCACCGACGGCCGGATTCTCGGCGCCCAGGCGGTGGGGAGCAAAGGCGTGGACAAACGCATCGACGTGATCGGCACGGCCATGCAGTCCGGCCGCACCGCGCCGGAGCTGGCCGAACTGGAACTGGCCTACGCGCCGCCATTCAACTCGGCCAAGGATCCGGTCAATTTTCTGGGCATGATCGCGCGCAACATTCTGGACGGTCTCAGCGAACCGGCCTATGCCGACGCCATCCCTCCGGAAGCGCTGGTCATCGACGTGCGTGAAGAGGCGGAGCACCAGACCGGAGCAATTCCGGGCGCGATTTCCATTCCGCTCGGGCAGCTGCGGCGGCGCCTGGCGGAGCTGGACAAGTCGCGCGAACTCATCGTCAGCTGTCAGGTCGGACTGCGCGGCTATCTGGCGGAACGGATACTGAAGCAGAACGGTTTCCACGTCCGGAACCTTTCCGGGGGCTACCTCACCTGGAAATACCTGCATTCCGAAATCCCCGCTCCGGCTCCGCGCCGTCCGGCTTCGTCTGCGCCTTCCCCCGTAACCGCGACCGCCCCCGCCGCACCGGCGCCATCCGCCGCCGCCGTACTGGACGTCCGGGCGCTGGCCTGTCCCGGCCCCGTCGTGCGGTTGAAAAACGAGATGGATCAGCTGCCGTCCGGCGCCACGCTCCGACTGCTCGCCGCCGCCTCCTTCGCACCCGATCTGGAGTCCTGGATTCGAACCGGCGGTCATGAACTGGTTTCGCTGGAACAGACCCCGGACCATCTTGAAGCGCTGCTGCGCAAGGGCGGCGCGGTCGTGAACGCCTCCGCGGCGCCGCCGTCCGGCGGACATCAGGCCGCAATCGTGCTGTTCAGCAACGACCTCGACAAGGCGATGGCGGCCTTGATCATCGCCTGCGGCATGGCGGCCTCCGGGACGCGGGTGGGAATCTTCTTCACCTTCTGGGGACTTTCCGTTCTGCGGCGGGATCCGGCGCCGCCGGTGGCGAAAACCGGCCTCTCCCGGCTCTTCGGCTGGATGCTGCCGAAAGGAGCCAACCGACTGGCGCTTTCCAAAATGCATATGGCCGGACTCGGCACCGCCATGCTGAAAGATCTCATGCAGCGTCAGAACGTCACCTCCCTGCCGGAACTTCTGGAACAGGCCCGCGCGCTCGGCGTCCGCTTCGTCGCCTGCGAAATGGCCATGAATCTCATGGGCATTACCCGCGAGGAGCTCATCGAGGTTGACGAAGTCGCCGGTGTGGCCAGTTTCGTCGCCATGGCGAAAGAGAGCAACAATACGTTGTTCATCTGACGCTTTTCCCGGAAATTCCCGTCTCCGGAGCGCCGGCGGCCAAAAGAAAAAGAGGACGGAAGGTGAAACTTCCGTCCTCCGTTTTTCGCCGCGGTCAGCGGCAATGATGTCCGCCGTGCCCGCCGTGGCAGTGCCCGCCCCGGCAGACCGGGGCGTCCGAATGATGAGCCCAGCCGCCCATGACGTGTTGCGGCACGCAGAACGCCAGAGCGGAAAACGCCAGTGCGGCGAATCCGACCGCCAGCCACCATTTTTTCATGTTCGCCTCTCCTTTCCGCAAATCGGTTTCCGGTTCTGTCTGATAATATAATCCATCCGACGGAAAATGCAACCTGCAAACGTCGATTCCTTTCCGGTCAGGCGGTCTGAACGCACGATTCCGCAAAATCACGTCCCGGTTCGGCGGAAGTTCCATCCGGCCCCGCCGCCCGCGGCACGGCGCCGAACTGCCGCTTCAGAAACGCCAGGCTGCGCGCCATGCCGTCGGCCACGTCATCCGGCAGTTCGTATTCGATCATGGCCGGCACGTCCAGATCCCGCAGCACGGGAGCGAGCGCCGCCCAGTCGAGCCGTCCCTCTCCGCAGGCCGCCGGCCGGACCCCGCCGGGAACGTCCCGGAAATCCTTCAAGTGAAGATAGGCGATCCGGCC
>CASFXO010000372.1 GCA_949298665.1 uncultured Lentisphaeria bacterium | reverse complement strand
ATTGCTGTACATGGGGCTGGGAGGGGTCGTCTATTTGTTTTTCCCGACCGCGCTGGCCAATCTTTTCGCACCGAGCGACGCCGGCGGCGGGGACTTCGCGGAAGTGATCGACACCACCCGGTGGCTGCTGGTGTGCGCGGTCTTCTTCAACTTCGCCGACACGCTCAAATACATTTTCGTCGGCGCGCTGCGGGGCGCGGGAGACACCGCCTCGGTGCTGCTGATCACCAGCGGCTGCGCCTATCTGGTGATGGTGCCGGGAGTATTCTTCCTGATTCATGTCATTGGCGCGTCGGTGGTGACGGTCTGGGCGTTTCTCGTGGCATACGCGTTTCTGGAAGGGGGACTGGTGCTCTGGCGTTTCCGCTCCAACCGCTGGCGGAAGATCCGGCTGATTGAGCGCAAGGTTTCCACGGTGGCGGTGGACGTCGAGGAATCGATCGTGCTTTGAAACTTCGGCGGTTGCGGACGGCGGGACGGCGGGAACGGCGTTTCCGCTCCGGCGCCGCCGCAACGGCCAACGGCAAGGAGAAGGGACGATGGCGGAGTTCGACCTGCATTTGCATTCACACTGGAGTTACGATGCCAATGCGCCGGTGGAATATTATTTCCGGCTGGCCGAAGAACGGGAAACACGCACCATTGCGATCACCGATCACCACACCATGGACTCCCTGTCCGACGTGCTGGCCGCAGCGGAACGGCATCCGTCGGTGCGCTTCATTCCCGGTGCGGAGCTGACCTGCCACACCACCATCGGCCCGGTGGATCTGGTCTGCCTGGGACTGCCGCCGGCAACGCCGCCGGAACTGGAAGCGATTTTCGACCGGTACCGCCGCTGGCAATGCGCCTTCGGAGAGGCCACTTCCCGGGCCATGATCCGCGCGGGCTTCCCCTACGGCCGCGCCGAGCGGCTGGAACTGCTCCGCCGCTACCGCCCGGAAGCGGCGATCGCCCGGCAGGGCGTCACCCACGTCAACTGGCTCATTCAGATGGCGGAATTCCTCCGGCTGGGCTGGCTCCGCCCGGGAGAGGAAGCCGCGTTCTGGCGGAAGATCACGGCGGAGGCGGAATTCCCCCTCTATCCTCCCGCGGAAGAGGTGCTGCCGGTCGTCCGGCGCTGCGGCGGCCTGGTGTTCATCGCCCATCCGCTGCATTATTTTCTGCATGACGACCGGCGCCGCATGGACCGGCTGCGGGAGGAGCTCGGCTTCGACGGCATCGAATGCGCACACACCATGATTCCGCCGGAACTGACCGAATGCTACAGCGCCTACGCCCAGCGCCACGGTCTGCTGCGGTCCGCCGGTTCGGACTGCCACTCCTCCCCCGAACACTACCGGCTCAACGTCGGTCTGGAATGCCATTTCGCCCGGCACTGCGGCGCCGCCGCGTGGCTCGACGAAATCGAGGAGCGACTCGGCCACTGAAGCCTCGCGGACCGCATTTAGAAAATGCGGTCCGCCGCCCCCCTTTCCGCCGGTCAACGGCGATGATGGCGGGCCCGGCGACGGAAATCGGCCCAGTCCCGCAAATCCCCGGGCGTCCAGACCGTTTCAGAGAACGCCAGCAGCCGCGGAAAGAGTTTTCCCATGACCCGATCCGGCGTCACCAGTTCCGTCCAGAGGCAGGCTTCCGCCCCGAGCACCTGGCGGCGGCGTCCGGCCGAGGTTTCCTCCGGGAGCGGGTCGAACTGATAGACGCGCTCCAGCGTCAGGTCCGGCATCCAGGGACTGTGCGGCTCGCTCCGGCGCATCGGATAATCCAGATACGTATAGTCGTGCCGGGAATTGATCAGGTCGGCGCCGCGCATCAGCGCCAGCTCCATCTGGGCGGCGGCGACGGCGCCGATCCAGGCGGTCTGGCAGCGCACCATGGAGCGCCGTCCCGCCAGCGAACCGCGGTTGAGTTCCGGATCGAGCGGACGCCCGCCCCAGCATTGCATGATGATCCGGGGATCGTAGGCGCGCAGCGACGACCACAGAATCGGCCGGACCCCGTGATCCAGCACCCGGCGGGCCAGATCCGTCATGAAGTGATGCTCCAGGTCGCGCTCGTCGTTCAATCCCAGATCGCGGACGGCGTTCCGGCAGACGGGGCACTGCCGCCAGTGGCGCGGAGACGCCTCGTCACCGCCGAGATGCAGATGCCGGATTCCCGGAAACAGCTCCATGGTTTCATCGATGATTTCGGCAAGGAAACGCCGTGACGCGGGATTGCCGATGCAGTATTCGCAGCGGGTGACGTCGATCGGCGTCCCGTCGGGACAGGCCAGCTCCGGATGAATCGCGAAAACGCCGCTGCTGTGTCCCGGCATTTCCAGTTCAGGAATGACTTCGATATGACGTTCGGCGGCATAGGCGAGAATGTCGCGGATTTCCTCCGGCGTATAATAGCCGGACGAGCGGGCGTGCCCGGGAAACGATTCCAGCATCTCGGCATGGCGGCTGAACCCGATGCGCCAGCTGAAGTGGTCCACGAGATGCCAGTGAAAACGGTTGAACTTGTACCGGGCGAGCGCGTCGATGACCTCCCGGACCTGCGCCGCACTCTGAAAATGCCGGGCGGAATCCAGCATGCATGACCGCCAGTGAAATTCCGGCGCATCGACGATCCGCAGCGCGGCAAGCGAGTCGTGCCGCATGCTCCGCGCCCCTTCCAGCAGCTGGCGCAACGTCTGAATTCCGTAAAAAACCCCGGCACAGTCTCCCCCGACGATCCGGACGCCGTCGGCGGCGACGATCAGTTCATATCCTTCGGTGGGAAGTTCGGCATCCAGCAGCAGCCGGCAGGGCAGCGCTTCTCCGAAAAACCGCGTCTGTCGGAAGAGTGCATCCGCCGCGCGGGCTTCCGCCGCCAACGGCTCCGGCGCTTCCGCGTGCAGAGTCGTCAGCGGCATGACGCCGCCGGTCAGTTCGATTTTCCGGGGGCGGGGAATGAGCAAATCCTGAGGCATCGGCATTTTTCGAACGTCCTTTCGCTATGGGTTGCAACCGTTTTACCATACCCTCAGGAACCCGGTGTTGCCAGAAGGAAACCGGATTTTTTTCCCGATTTCCCGGCACCGTCCAGGGCACCGTCCGGCGGTGCCTCGGAAAAATCCGGAAAAATACCGGGGACGGGCTGGACTTTTCCCGAAAACAGGTTATTGTATGTAAGCAATGGCGTGGTTGCCGAGCGGCTAGGCAGCGGTCTGCAAAATCGCGAAGATCGGTTCGACTCCGATCCACGCCTCCATTTTTTTATGATTCGCCCCCAATTTTCCCCTGCATGCCGTTGTAGCCCTTTGCCGCATGTTTTCCTGCTGCTTCGGTGCTTCCGCGCCTTCGTCTGTAAAAGATGGATGCAAAAAAACTCCGCCTCCCGGAATTTCCGGAAAGCGGAGCAGGAAGAGTGCGGCTATCCGCCCTGACGCCGGTGCCCCTGTGAAAGGCCCGGGAGCGGGTCCGCCCCCGGCATGAGGAGCGGACCCGGCGGCGGGTTATTTCGCGTCGTGGGGAACCATCGAAATGATCGAGTTCCATTCATTGGCACTGTTGCCGTTGCCGGTGAAACGCAGCTGGCAGACCTTCTGCGCCGGGAACGAATAGAGCACCGGTCCGGAACTCTTGCGCGTTTCCCCGTCATAGACCGTCTTCCACCCCTTGCCGTCGGAGACTTCCAGCTTGAATTTCGCGGCACGGGTCGCGCCCTGATAATAACAGATCTCCACGCCGTCCAGCCGGCGCGGTTCGGGGAACGTCAGCGTGAAGGTCTTGCCGGTGCCGTTGGTCGCCCAGTAGGCGGATTTTCCGGGATACGCATCCAGCAGAAACGCCAGATCGTCCTCCTGGAATCCGCAGTTGGAATCCAGCCACATGACCGGTGCCGGTTTCGTCCGTTTGAAATACATGGAGCTGCGGTCCGTCGCATCGCTGACCGTCAGATATCCTGCCAGTCCGGCGGGCACGTTGTCGCAGACATACCAGACGCCGTCCACCCGCTGCGCGGGAACCGCCATGTCCAATTGATCCCCGTTCCACGTAAACGTCCGGGAACCGTCGCGGAAGACCGCCTTCCGGCCGCCGAGTTCCACCGTCAAATCCCCGGATGCGGTACACTTGCCGCCCAGCGCGGTGAAGACCGCCTCCGCGGGGACCAGCACCTGATCGCCTTCCACGCGATTGTCCGGAGCCTTCGCCACCGGCTTACCGTCGATCAGGCAATGCCCGCTGATCGGGTTGCGGACTTCCGGCACGGCAATCCGGGGAGCTTCATACCCGACCGCATTGCTGGCGGCACCGGGAGAAACCGTGTATTCTCCGCCGGGAACCACCAGAAACGCCGTGCTCTTGTCCGCGGAAACGAACAGTTCGTAATTGATCTTGCCGTCGGCGTTCCGGAAATTCCAGATGCCCGCCATCAGGTCGGTCAGCAACACCTGAATATCCCCGCGATCCTGCGGCAGCTTCACCGTAAACTGTCGATCCACCGGACGTTCGGAAGTGCCGAGCACCACTACCCGATTGCCGAGCGTGATCTGGCAGTTTCCATGATTTTCGATCAGCTCCACCGGCAGTGGCTCGACCGTGGGTTCTCCCACCTGCATGACCGAAACGAATACATCCGTCGAGTTCTCTTCCGCCGGACTGAACATGGTGCGCCAGCCCTGGGCGGGAGCGGCCCCGGCGACCGGAGGTTTCAGGTTCGCACCGAAGAACTTGGTGGCATTCCCCTTGCCGGCGGTTTCAACCTTGACTTTCCGGGGCAGCAGCATACGTACGTCCAGCCGTCCGGGCAGAATGCTCCGATCGGAGATGATCCGCACTTCGTTGCCCGTAATTTTCGGTTCAGTCAGGGAGTTGATCAGCCAGAATTTCCGGTATTCCGACCGGACGGTCTTCATCCGGTCCACCGTAATCAGCGCCGCCGGATTGCCCGCGTCCGCCAGATTGAGGAAGCAGAAGGCGCGCGTGTAATATTCAATCTTGTCGCTGTAAGCGGGCGCAAGATCCGCCTTGAAATAACTGTAGAACGGGCGCTTCGCATCCGGCCCGAAATCCGCCGCCAGGGTTTCGCCGTATTTGAAATGCGGATTGCTCAGCAGCTGCTGAACGCTGGTCGGACAGGTCTGGTTGAACCGCTGACCGCCGTCATTGGCGGTGCCGCGCAGAAACTTTTCATCCGGCTGATAGGCCAGCATGACGTTGTGCGCGATCGACCGTTTGTTGTACCCGAAATCGTAAGGCGTTCCATAGAAATGATACATCCCGAGGTCCGTCGCCAGCCAGCCGCGGTAATAAATCTGGAAGGCCCCCGCATCAGCGTGCTGATGGTTACCGAAATGATAGCCGCCCCCCTTCATTTCCACGAACACGTCGGGCGAATTCTTGCCGATGTTCCAACCGGTCCGGGCGATCATGGAGGCCAGCACGCCTTTGAAGTAATGCGTCAGCGGCAGCGTGTCGATGCTCTTTTCGGCCTTGAGTTCCGGATCGTTCAACAGCAGGAACATGATCGGATCGCCGAGCGTACCGCCCTGCCGTTCGAAATCGGCCTTGAGAATAGGATCGCCGGTATAGGCGTAGCAGAGGAACGTGGTCTGCGGCGACTGCCAGAAACTGGTGGACAAAGTACCGTCGCCGTCCGGCATCATCGTACCCGCCGGAGTCAGCGCGTAAATCCAGTAATAACCGACGTTGTTGATCACGTCGTCGAAAACGCGCTTGCCGCTCATCCGGTACATCAGCCAGGCAGCGTGCATTTCGCAGCCGAACCGGAACGTACCGTAGCTGACGCCCTGATTGTGACGGTTGCACTGGTATTCGAGATTGCGCAGCGGCACGAGTTCCTCCAGAATCCGATAGGCGCAATACTGATACGGCAGATTGTAGTCGCCGTACAGAGCGATCGACATCGCCAGCAGGTCGCGGTTGACCTGAGCCTCATTGCCGTGGCCGTTGACGATCGTCTGACCGAACGGCGGCCAGCCGATTTCCATATCCTCGGCCAGGCGCAGCAGATTCTTGCGGAAAAGCTCCCGGTCTTCCGGCGTAAGCAGGTCGTAACACCAGTCGTACACCTGCGCTCCGGAATACAGCACAAGACCGATTTCCCGGGTAATGTCGAGCATATTGCCGAACTCCACCGCGCCGAGGTAATCATGCATGAGCTTGACCGCTTCTTCGCCGAGCTTGCGGTTGCCGGTCATCAGATAGACGAAGGCCTTGTATACGGCGGCGTTCTGCAGTTTCGGATCATATTCGGCCGCGGTACGGGGGGCCACTTTGTATGAATACGGCACCGCCGCCACCTTCTGCACCTGTTCCCAGATCGCCCGGTTCGCGCCCTTATTGAGGTTGGCCTTCACCGCAGCCAGGGATTCGGAATTGACCCACAACCGGGGATGGGATGCGGGCGGTACGATCTTCGGCACATATTTCTGCGCCGCTTCCGGCACCTTCGGAGCCCGGTACGGCGTGATTTCGAGCCGGTCCAGCGCCGAGCCTTCCGGCATCCAGATCCGGATGACGTGTTTTCCCCTGGTGAAGTCCTGTTTCATCAGCCGCTGATAGCAGCCGTTCTGGTTGCCCCACGGCACCACCAGCACGCGGTTGCGCGGGAAATCGTCATCGACGGCGATCATCACCCGCAAAGAATCGTATTTGGTACCGGCCTTTTTCATCGCCTCGCGCGTGGCGCCGGTAGTGTCGGCCAGAGAGGAAATCCAGTAACGTCCGGTTTCGGGAATATCCACCTGGAACGTCAGATCCGGTTCTCCCGTCGGGTCGGTGATTCTGGATTTCTGACCGCTTTTGAGCATGACTCCCTTGCCGCCGGAAAACCCGGCGCGCTCCACCACCTCGGCCCGGGCGGAATCGAACTGCGCCTTTTCCGCCTGGAGCACCAGTTCGGACGGCGCGGCAACCGCGGTCGCTGCCGCGGCGGCCATGACCAGCCCCATACTCCATACCTTCATTCCCATACCTCCTATGGTTTGCGTGATGCAAGAAACGATCCGTCCTTATCATACCACCGTCTTTTCCCGAATGCAACCGCCGGAACCGCGACAACCGACAAAAATCCGCTTGTGTGCAATTTCCGTTATCAAAAATGATTTGCTTATCTCCACTAAAAGCGGTATCTTATCCTGTCGTCCGGTGCAATCCCGCGCCGGACAACGCCGTCAACCCCGGGGAATCCGCATGAAAGGCTTTGCGTGTCTGCTGCTGTGGCTGGCGCTGGTCTGCGCTGTCCGGGCGGAATTTCCAATTTTCGAGCGTCCCGACGCCGCGTCCCGCTGGATCGGCGTCGCGCGACAATTTCCCGCGCCGGAGAAGGTGCTCTCCCGGCAGGAACGTTATCAGTTCGGCGGACATCTGGCGCGGCGCCTGAGCTTTTGCGAAATTCCGACCGCGCCCGGAAAAACCGGGTTCGTCACGCCGGACCTCGTCTGCCGTCAGGAAGCGGACGGCACCTGGAATATCCAGCCGCAACCCGCCCGACCGCCATGGCAGAAAATCTGGAGCGGAGCCTGTCTGCTGCTCGCGGGCGGCATCTGGTTCGGGTGGAAACGGGGGAAACTGCCGGACTGGGCGCCGGCGTTCATTCCGGCGGCGGTGCGGGGAGCGCTCACGGCCTGGATCGTACAGCTGGGGGGAGAGGTATATCTGTTTTCCAGCGACGAACCGGACTTTTTCCGAACGATGCGGGAACTGGCCGAGGGCAACTGGAATGGCGCCTGGAACCGCACGGTGGGCCTGCCGCTCCTGTACTGGCCGTTCGCGACGGTTCTGCGGAGCGATTCGGTACTGGACATGCTGCCGGCATTTTCTTTTTTCAACGGGCTGCTGCTGGGACCGGGGAGCGTGGCGCTGCTGGCCGTCGTGGCAACCGACTGGCTGGGATCGCGGAAGCGCGGCCTGATCACGGCCTGGCTCTATGCCGTGCTGCCGTTGTTCTTCTTTCATCTGGAAGATCCGGCGACCGGGAACTTCCGGGCGTTCTTCGCGCTGCCGGACGCCTCCTGGGCATTCGGCTATTACAAAAGTCTGACCTGGTGCGGCTACAACGCCATGAGCGACATGCCCGCCACGGTGCTGCTGCTCGGCTGCGCCGCGCTGCTCGCCCGGGCCCGGCCCGTGCCGCGGACGG
>CASFXO010000371.1 GCA_949298665.1 uncultured Lentisphaeria bacterium | reverse complement strand
ACCCGTCCGGGACTGGCGGTGCCGGTCGGCCGGGCGGCGATCAATCCGGTGCCGCGGCGGATGCTGGCGGAAAATCTGGCGGCGGCGGGGTGCCGGGGCGAATGGCTGGTGGAAATTTCCGTGCCCGGCGGCGCGGCGGTTGCGGAAAAAACCTTGAATCCCCGGCTCGGTATTGTGGGGGGGATTTCCATATTGGGGCGAAGCGGCATCGTCCGGCCTTATTCCCACGCGGCCTATGCGGCGACGGTGGCGTTGCAGCTGCGCAGCTGCGGGGCGAACCGCGTGCCGGTGGCGGCGCTGGTGACGGGCAACCGGACGGCGGCGGCGGTGCTGCGGGATTTTCCGGAATTGACGCCGGACGCGGTGGTGCGGATCGGGGATTTCATCGGCGTGGGGGTACGGGCGGCGCGGACGGCGGGACTGCCGCGGCTGCTGGTCGGCTGCATGGCGGGGAAACTTTTCAAATACGCCTGCGGTGAAACCAATACGCATGCGCACCACTGCCGGATGAATCTGGGGCGGTTGCGGGAGTTCGGTCTGGAGACGCCGGGGGTGTCGCCGGAATCCCTGGAGACGATGGGGGAACTGGCGGCGCGGGTGTCGGAATCCTGCTACCGACGGATTCTGGCGGAACTGCTGCCGCGGGCGACGGCGGTGCTGCAGGAATGGGCGGGCGCAAAAACCCGGGTGGAAGTGATCCTGTACGGCGACGACGGGAAAAGGTGGTTATGAAAGATACGATTGATGTCATCGGTGTGGGGGCGGGGAACGCGCTCCTCCCGTCAGGGGCGGCGGCGCTGGCCCGGGCGCGGCGCGTGGCCGGGTCGGCGCGGTTGCTGGCGGCGGTGCCGCTGCCGGAGGGCGCGGAACGGATCGTGCTGGACGGCCGACTGGCCGAGCGTCTGGCGGCGTTGCCGGAGGGGGATCTGGCGGTGCTGGCCTCCGGAGATCCGCTGTATTGCGGGGTGGGAGGGACGTTGAAACGGATCATGCCTGTGGAAACGCAGTGGCGGTTTCATCCCGCGCCGACGGCGTTTCAGGAACTTTTTGCGCGACTGGGGCAGGACTGGAGCCGGGTGCGGTTGTTTTCGCTGCACGGCGGAAAACCGTTGCCGTTCCGGGCGATGCTGCGGGCGCCGGTGGCGGCGGTTTACGGGGACGCGGCGCGACCGGCTCCGGCGATTGCCGCGGCGCTGGTGACGGCATATCCGGCGGCGGCCGGCCGCCGGGCGGCCATCGGGTGCGATCTGGGCTTGCCGGAGGAACGGGTCTGGACCGGAACGCTGGCGGAACTGGCGCGGGAACCGGGGGCGGCGCGGTCGCTTTCGGTGCTGGCGCTGCTGCCGGATCCGGCGGCGGAGGCCGCCGGGCCGGAATTGCCGCTGGGCTTGCCGGACGACCGGTATCAGCATTACCGCAATATGATCACGCACCCGGAAGTCCGGGCGGTGGTGCTGGCGAAACTGCGCCTGCCGTCGGAAGGGGTGCTGTGGGATCTGGGGGCGGGCAGCGGTTCCGTCGGACTGGAGGCGGCGGGGCTGTGTCCCGGACTGCGGGTCTGGGCGGTGGAGAAGGACGCCGGACGACTGGCGCAGCTGCGGGCGAATCTGGACCGTGAGGGGCTGGACAACGTCACGGTGCGGGAGGGGATCGCGGGGGGCCTGCCGGAGGATCTGCCGCGGCCCTGCCGGATTTTCATCGGCGGCGGCGGGCGGGAGTTGCTGGAACGGAGTTTTGCCGCGCTGGCGCCGGGGGGAAGGCTGGTGATGACGGCGGTGACCGTGGAAACGGAGGCGCTGCTGGGGACGTTTCATCCGGAGTGCCGCCGGGAATTGCTGACGCTCAGCCTGGCCCGTGCCGCGGCGCTGGGGGGGGGCAGCTGCTGGCGGGCGGAAAATCCGATTATGATGGCGGTTTTTGAGAAAGGCGAAGAGAACGCATGAAGGATAAGCAGGGACACATCTCCTTTGTCGGAGCCGGTCCGGGGGCACCCGATCTGATTACATTGCGCGGCGCGGCGCGTCTGGCGGCGGCGGACGTGGTGATTTACGCCGGGTCGCTGGTGAATGAAAAATTACTGGAAACGGCGCCGCGGGCGGTTTTCTGCAACAGTGCGCTTCTGGCGTTGCCGGACGTGCTGGAGCTGCTGGTGTCGCACTACCGGGCGGGACGCCGGGTGGTGCGGCTGCATACCGGGGATCCGGCGATGTACGGAGCGGTTTCCGAACAGTACCGGGAGCTGGATCGGCTGGGGATTCCGTATGAAGTGGTGCCGGGGGTGAGCAGCGTGTTCGCCGCCGCCGCGGCGTTGAAGACGGAATTGACCATGCCGGGACTGTCCCAGAGCGTGATTTTGACCCGGGAGGCGGGCCGGACGCCGGTGCCGGAATCGGAGGCGCTGGGAAAACTGGCGGCGCACGGGACGACCCTGTGTCTGTTTCTGAGTGTGGCCGATCTGTCCGGACTGGCGGGGCGGCTGCTGGCGGCGGGGCGTCCGGCGACGACTCCGGTAGCGGTGGTGTATCGCGCCAGCTGGGAAAATGAACAGATTGTTCGCGGCACGCTTGCCGACATCGCCGAAAAGACAGTGGCGGCGGGGATCAAACGGCAGGCGATGATCGTGATCGGCGAAGTCCTGTCGCGCAACGGGGATTTGTCCCGACTGTATGACCGGAATTTCACGACCGGTTATCGACACGGCACGGACAGCCGGGGGGGATTCCGGGGCCGGGTGGCGTTGATGGCGCTGACCCGGCGCGGCGTCTGGAAGGCGGCGGAGATTGCCGCCGGGCTGGAGGACGCCACCTTGATTCTGCCGGAGAAATTCCGGGCCGGCGCTCCCGCCATGCGGCTGGAAACCTATCCCGACGGCGATTTCGCCGCCGCCTTCCGCGCCGCCTGGCCGCGTTTCGACGGGCTGGTGATGGTGATGGCGGCGGGGATTGTCGTGCGGCAGCTGGCCGGGGTGTGCGCGGACAAGAAGCACGATCCGGCGGTGGCGGTCTGCGATGAGGCGGGGAATTACGCGGTGAGTCTGCTTTCGGGACACGTCGGGGGCGCGAATGCGCTGGCGACGGACGTGGCGCGGATTACCGGCGGCCGGGCGGTGATTACCACGGCAAGCGACGTGCGGCATTACCCGGCCTGGGATGAATTCGCGGCGCGGCGGCATTACCGGATCGAACCGCCGGAAAGCCTGACGATGCTGGCTTCGGCGATGCTGGAAGAGCAGCCGGTGGAACTGGAAATGCCGCGCGGGGTTTTTGAAGAGGAATTTGCCGGACTGCCGTTCTGCCGGCTGGTGCGGGAACGGGAGGACGGCGTCATCATCATTCGTACGGGGGGACGGGGCTGGACGTTGCGCCGGGAACGGTTTGCACTCGGGGTCGGCTGCCGCCGGGGCGTTTCCGCCGCGCGGATCGCCGCAGTGGCGGAACGGGTGCTGGAGCGTCACGGCGTGCGCCGGGACGAGGTGGCTGTCATCGCCTCCGCGGAGGTGAAGAAAGACGAAGCGGGATTGACGGAATGGGCCGCGTCGTGGGGGCGGGAATTGCGGCTGTTTCCGGCGGCGGCGCTGAATGCGGTCGCGGTGCCGAATCCGTCGGCGGCGGCGGAGCGGCATCTGGCGCTGCATTCCGTATCCGAAGCGGCGGCGCTGCTGGCGGCGGGGCCGTCGGGACGGCTGGTGGTGGAGAAGACGGCGGATGCCGATGTAACCGTGGCGCTGGCGGCATTTCCGGCGCCGGATGAAGGAGGAGAAGAGCATGTTTGAAATATTCGCCGTCGGCATCGGACCGGGGGATGAGGAGCATCTGACCGGGGAGGCGCGCCGGGTTCTGGCGGAGTGCGATTGCGTGGCGGGGTACCGGCCCTATCTGGAGCTGATCCGGCCGCTGCTGGCGGGAAAGCGCCTGATTGCCGGATCGATGCGGGAGGAGGTGGCGCGCGGCCGGGCGGCTCTGGAAGCGGTGCTGGAAGGCGCACGGGTGGCGGTGGTTTCTTCGGGCGACGCGGGCGTGTACGGCATGGCGGGACTGCTGCTGGAACTGACCGGAGAGGCGCGTTATGCGGGAATCCGGGTGACGGTGGTGCCGGGGGTGACGGCGGCGCAGTCCTGCGCGGCGCTGGTCGGGGCGCCGCTGATGAACGACTTCATGGTGTTGAGTTTGTCGGATCTGATGACGCCGGCGGAGCAGATCCGGAAACGGCTGGTGGCCGCCGCCGAGCTGGATCTGCCGGTGGCGCTGTACAATCCGGCGAGTTCCCGGCGACGGGAACTGCTGGAATTCGCGGTGCGGACGTTTCTGGCGGGCGGGAAAAATCCGCCGTTCGCGCTGGTCCGGGACGCCTATCGCGCCGGTCAGCGGATCGTGCTGGGGCGTCTGGAGGAGTTTCCGCTGGCGGACGTGCAGATGACGACGCTGGTGCTGATCGGCAATTCGCAATGCATTCTGCGGGACGGCCGGATGTTTTGTCCGCGCGGGTATCGGGAAAAATACGATGTCGGCGGGTGATTTTTCAGCCTTTCTGGTCGGCGGCACGAATTCCGGCTGCGGCAAGACCACGCTGACGCTCGGGTTGTTGCGAAGTCTGGCGCGGCGTGGTCTGCGGGTGATGCCGTTCAAGTGCGGGCCGGATTATATTGACCCGCTGCTGCACCGGCAGGCGGCGGGGCGGGTTTCGACCAATCTGGACGGTTTCTTCGGCAACGTCGAATCCGCCTGGCGCCGTTGTGCCGCCGATGCGGACGCGGCGGTGGTCGAAGGAGTGATGGGGCTTTTCGACGGGCGCGACGCGACGGGATCGGACGGTGCCGGAGCGATTGCCGCGCAGTTGAAACTGCCGGTGGTGCTGACGGTGAACGCCTCCGGACTCGGGGCGTCGATTGCGCCGCTGGTGGCGGGGTTTGTCCGCTGGCGACGGGATGTTCGGATTGTCGGCGTGGTGGCGAATCAGGTCGGTTCGGAGCGCCATGCGGAACTGTTGCGCGAGGCGCTGGCGGCGGCGGGGCTGCCGCCGCTGCTCGGGGCGTTGCGGAAGGACGAGCGCCTCCGGATGCCGGAGCGGCACCTTGGTCTGGATACCGCGCAGTTGCCGGAGTCGATGCTGGAAGCACTGGCGGACGCGGTGGAGGCGTTTGTAGATGTGGAACAGCTGTTGCGCCTGACCCGGAAACCGCGGCCGGAGCGGTTGCCGGGGCCGGTCGCGGGGCGGCCGGAAGGGCGGAAACTGCTTCTGGCGGTGGCGCGGGATGCGGCGTTTTTATTTTATTACGAGGAGAATCTGGAAATGCTGCGGGAGCGGGGGGTGGAGACGGTTTTCTTTTCGCCGCTGACGGACGCGGCATTGCCGGAGGCGGCGGACGGCGTGTATCTGGGAGGCGGGTATCCGGAACTCTTTGCCGGGCGGTTGTCCGGAAATCAGGCCATGCTGGCGGCGCTCCGGGCTTTTGCCGCCCGGCGTCCGGTGTACGGGGAGTGCGGCGGCTATTTGTATTTACTGGAAACACTGACCGATTTTGACGGGCGCAGGTTTCCCATGGCGGGGCTGCTGCCGGGCCACGCGCAGATGAACCGGCGCCTGACCGCGCTCGGTTATCGGGAATGCCGGGGCCGCTGGGGCAGGGTGCGCGGCCATGAATTTCATTATTCGTCGCTGGCGGCGGAACCGGAAGGCCCGGCATTGTGGCAGGCGGTCGGCCGGGACGGGACGGAAAAACCGGCGGGCGGGGTGCGCGGACATGTGTCGGGAAGTTATGTGCATGTGCATTTCGCTTCCAACCCGGCGGCGCTGGATCGCTGGATCGAGGAGATGGCGGCATGTTCCAGTTGATGCTGCTGCTGCTCGGTGCGCTGGGGCTGGACCGGCTGCTGGGCGATCCCCGGAGCCGACTGCATCCGGTGGTGCTTTTCGGAAAAACGGCGGAGTGGACGGAGAAACACTGTCGCCGGATGTTCGGTGACGGCGTGGCGTCCGGACTGGCAGGCTGGCTGGTGCTGACGCTGCTGCCGGCCGCGGCGGCGGGGGTGACGGTGCGCCTGAGCTGTGCGCTGCTGCCCTGGGCCGGCTGGCTGGCAGCGGTGGTCTGGATTTACATAACCGTGGCGCTGCGCAGCCTCGGCGATCACGCGCGGGCGATCGAAAAGCCCCTGCGGCACGGCCGTCTGCCGGAAGCCCGCCGGGCATTGTCGCGGATCGTCAGCCGCGATACCATGACGCTGCCGGAATCCGAAATCGTGCGCGGCGGCATCGAGAGTCTGGGGGAAAATCTCATTGACGCGGTCACCAGTCCGCTGTTCTGGGCGACCGTGGGATATCTGGCGGGGGGCCTGGCCGGCGCGGCGGCGGGAGCGGTCTGGCTGCGGGCGGTCAATACGCTCGACGCCATGTGGGGGTATCGGAATGAAC
>CASFXO010000370.1 GCA_949298665.1 uncultured Lentisphaeria bacterium | reverse complement strand
GCCCGGCTGCTGCGTGCCCTGGAAAGCAACTTCGCCGACGATGAGGAGCTGCGCTTGCTGCTGCGCGACCATTCCCACAAAACCGGCAACTGCGACCCGGCAACCAATGACTGCCTCCGACGGGTGTTTGCCGCATTCGCGGATGTGTTGGAGGAGATCCCCGACAACGGCTTCGGCGGCCGGATTCGTCCCGGCACCGGATCCGCGCAGAATTATGCGCTCATGACCCGCCGGGACGGTCCGCTGCGCCTGCGGGCGACCGCGGACGGCCGCCGGGACGGGGAGTACATCAGCTCCAGTCTGTCGCCGGCCCCCGGAGTCCGCGCCCGGGGGATTCTCAGTATTCTACGGACTTACGGGACATTGGACTACGGCCGGCTCTGCAACGGCGGCCCCATTACCCTGGAAGTGACTCCAGCCTATTTCCGCTCGCCGGAAGCCGTGGAAAAAACCATCGGGCTGCTTCATGCATTCATCCGTGCCGGCTGCCAGCAGCTGCAGATGAATACGCTGGATCCGGAACTCCTGCTGGATGCCCGGAAACACCCGGAACGACATCGCGACCTCATCGTCCGGGTCTGGGGCTGGAGCGGCTACTTCGTGGAACTGGACCCCCTGTATCAGGACCAGATCATCGGTCGCCAGACCTATGGGGGATAAACGATCTCATGGACGGATTGATTTTCGACATTGCCGAAGGATCGATTCACGACGGCCCGGGATTGCGCACGACCGTGTTTCTGAAGGGCTGTCCGCTGCGCTGCCGCTGGTGCCATTCTCCGGAAGGTCAATCCCCGAAACCGGAATGGTTGAACACTGCCGTCGGCAGGCGGCTCTGCGGCGTCCGCTGGGAAGCGGAAGCGCTGGCCCGATACCTGAAGCGAACCGGGGAACTCACCCCGGGGGAAGGCGGCGTCACCTTCTCCGGCGGGGAGCCGTTGATACAGGCGGATTTTTTACTGGAAGTTCTCGACCGCCTCGGCGGACTCCATACCATTGTGGAAACATCGGGTATGGGGGATTGCGGCAAACTGCTGGCGCTGGCCCGACAGTGTTCACGAATTCATTTCGGTCTGAAAATTCTGGTCCCGGCTTCGGCACGCTCCTGGACCGGAACCGACCTGCGGGTCATCTTGCGCAACCTGCGCGCACTGGACGAATCGGGTGCCGCCGAATATCTGTTCCGAATCCCGTTGCTCGCGGGCATTATGGATACCGGGGATCATCTGCGACGGTTGATGAACCTGACCTTTTCGCTGCGCCATCTGCTGCGAATCGAATTTCTGCCCGCCAACCCTCTGGCGCCGGCCAAATACGCCGCGTGCGGTCGGACCTTTCCCCGGGACCGGCGGCTGACGACCACCGGAACCATACCGGAGTGGTTCGCTCCGGCAGTCCCATGGAAAATATGGCGGTAACGCCCCTGGAGCGGAAACGCTGTCCGAAGAAGATTTTTTTACCGAAAACTCTTGACAATGTCCTTTTCTTACAGTATAATTAATTGTGTCAACAAAAAAGCCACAGTTTAACACAGTAAAAAAACAACGATGAAACATAATTATCTGAGTTTGGCCGATGCCCTGGAACTGGAAGTTCTCTCCGGACAATTATCCACGGGTATGCGTCTGCCGTCGCTGCGGAAACTGGCGAAGGAACGAAACGTCACCCCGGCGGTGGCGCGGCGCGCCCTGACGGAGCTGTGCCGCCGCATGGTTGCCGAAAGTCGCCACGGAGACGGTTTTTACATCATCTCCAACGGCGGTACCGGCCCGGCGGACGGCTCCCTGCGGATTTCCGTAGTGCACCACCGGGCGGCCCGGGATTCGGGAGAGAATGCCTACTGCACCCTGGTGCTGAAGGGAGTGCAGGAAGAGGCGCAAAAGGAAAACATCACGCTCGTTCTGCATTACAACGTTCCGGTCATTGAGGCAACCGGTCAACTTGAAACCCTGGTGGCCAATGCCCATCATGAAGCGGACGCCATGGTGCTCCTGGGCGGATTCGATCGTCTGGAACGCAACTTGGAAAGCCGGGTTCCGCTGGTCGGCGTCGGCATGGAAAACATGTATGACGGCATTCTGTCTCCGGTTCACATGGATCCCTGGCGCTGTGCGCAACTGGCGCGGGAACATTTTCTTCAGGCAGGGCTCCATCGGCTGATTCTGTATCGGACGCTCGGCCCGGTACCGAGTATGCATTTTGAGGCCATGAAGGCGCTGTGGCCGGGGAAGTGGCGGGAAATCGTGTTCGATCCCCACCACTTTCCTGAAATCGACGCGTGCCCGACCGATACCGGCTGCTGGTTTGAAGGCGGCAGCGAAGCCGAGTACGTCCTGCGGCGGCATCAGGAACGCTACGGCCGACTCTTCGATGCGATCGCGCTGGACGGCAAGGCGATGCTCAATGAACACTTCATTCCGGTCGCAACCATTGCGCCGGACTGGATACAGGTGGGGCGCATGGCGCTCCGGGAAGCGGTACGCCGGGTCCGGGAACCCGGTGGAGGCGCGGTGCGGCTTCTGGTCAATGTGCACAGTTTTCCCCCAGGCGCGCGCCTGTAGGGGGAGCGGTGGGCTTTCTGAAACGCGCATTGATTTTTCCGGATAACGCATGGATCATGAATTGAGGGTGAAAAGACGCCTTGGCAACATCCAAATACACAGGGAGGAATTTCATGACAGGGAAACATCGCTTTACCTTGATCGAACTGCTGGTGGTCATCGCGATCATCGCCATCCTGGCGTCCATGCTTCTCCCGGCGTTAAGCCAGGCACGCAACCGGGCTAAAAATGCAGGCTGCCAGAACCAGTTCCGGCAAATCGGTCTCGCGCTTCACTTGTATATCGATGCCAGCGACGGTTATTACCCGCCGGCGATTCAGACCGACTTCAATACCACCTGGCCCTATTTATTATGCAAGGTGACGGAAGGGGAAAACGCCATGTCGCTCTGGCGCGTACTCGCCTGCCCGGCGCATCCTCCGGTGGTCAGCCGCCTGAACGCCTATACCGCACCGCGCCGCAACGAGGCGTTCCCTTCCTACGGCATGGCCTGGGACAAGTATTCGAACAACAACACCGTCATCAAGGAAGACCGACTCTATTCCCAGAAAATTTCCGCGCTGCGACGGCCATCCGTCACCGTCATCATGGGGGAGACGTCCATGAACTATCTGCAGGATGAAACCGCTCTGGGGTACTATTACTTCCGCCACTATCCGGTGGACAACGTCTACGCGGCAAGCCGTCATTCCCACGGCGGCAACTTCCTCTTCGGCGACGGTCACATCGAGTGGGACCGGATCGTCGGCGGCCGCTACTGGGCCTACGATTACAATGCACAGATTCAACAGAAATATTTTTTCCGGAGGTGAACGATGAGAAGGCAACTGTCTGGAGCGAGTCTGTTGTACGCGGCGCTTCTGCTGACCGTCACGGTCGTCGCCGCGCCGCAGGTGGACCGGGAACCGGTTTTTCTGAAGGACTTTCCCTTCACTCCGGAAGACGGCGCTGTGGTGAGCATCAACCCGCCTGCCTTCGCCTTTACCCGTCCGGGCGACTGGAAACCCGGGAAATACACCTACCTTCTGGAATATTCCCCTGATCCGCAGTTCCGGAACGCGACCCGGGTGCGGCTCGACCGGCACATGTACATTCCGTCCCGGAAATTGCCGGCGGGCACCTGGTTCTGGCGCTATGCGGTGCAAGCGGACCAGGCGCCAGCCTGGAGCAGAAGCCGTCGCTTCGTCATTCCTCCCGACATTCCGGAATATGCGTTTCCGAATCTGGACACGGTGGCGGCGCACATTCCGACACGACATCCGCGCCTGATGGTGACACCCGCCATGATCCCGGAAATCCGTCGCCGTGCGGCGGAGGAAGACCTGCGGGAATTCACCCGCGATCTCTGCAACCGGCTGCGGCCCCACATCGGCCGGGAGCTGGTGCCGGAGCCGGAGTTCCTTCCGCCGCGCAGTGATCCGGAACGGCAGGCGATATACACCCGGATTTTCCGTGCCACCCGTCCGGATCAGGATCGGATGCAGGAAATGGCGTTGGCTTATCTGCTGACCGGGGATCCGGTTTTCGGACAGGAAGCCAGACGGCGGATTCTGTACTTCTTCACGGAATGGGATCCCGACGGCTCGACGTCCCTGTGGCACAACGATGAACCGGCCCGGTGGATTCTGAAGAACGGCGTTCCCGCCTACACCTGGACTTATGAATTGTTTTCCGGCGAAGAACACGAACGGGTGGAGCGTTCCATGAAGCTTCGCACCCGGCAGATGTATGATTATCTCCGCGGGCGGCCGATGGACGCCAATCCCTATGAAAGCCATGCCAACAGCTTCCTGATCTACAGCATCAACGCCTCGCTGATCCTGCTTCGCGAGCACCCGGACATGAAGGAAATTCTGGATTATGCCCTGACTGTCTTCATGACGGTTACGCCGGTCTGGGGCAAAGACGACGGCGGCTGGAACGAGGGGGCCGCCTATTGGTCGTATTATCTGGAGCCGATTCTGACGCTGCTTTTCAATTTGCGGACCATCGCCGGGGTTGATCTCGGCGTCAAACCGTTTTTCCGCAACACCGGCTACTATCCGCTGATCGGCTGGCCGGGCAGATCGAAGCTCGGCAGTTTCGGCGACGGTTCCAATGCCCATGCCCAGGCGGAAGTGTTGCAGATTCTGGCCTGTTATTTCAACAATCCGGATTTTCTCCAACCGGCGCGGGAACTGGGCAACCGGCCGCTGCCGGGCATCTGGCACGTGATCTGTCGTCCTTCGGAACTGCCGCCGCCGGATTTGTCGCACCTTCCGAGCGCATGGTTGTTTCCGGGCATTGGATTCGTGGTGATGCGAAACGATCTGCAGAATTTTTCCCAGGACGTGGCGCTGCTTTTCCAGAGCAATCCGTTCGGAGCGGTATCCCACCATCACCGGAGTCAGAACTGCATCATGGTGGAAGCGTATGGCGAGCCGCTGGCCATCTCCACCGGATATTATGACTATTATGACAGTCCCCATCACGCCCGATGGACCCGCGAGACCAAATCCCGCTGCGGCATCACCGTTGACGGGGGACAGGGGCAATTGCCCGGACCAGAGGCAAAAGGGGAAATTACCCGTTTTGAAACGCATCCCCATTACGACATTGCTGTCGGTGAAGCGGCGGCGGCCTATCCGGATTTTTCCATGGCGGAACGGACCGTCGTGCATCTCAAACCCGGCATCTTCATCATCCGCGACCGCTGCCGCAGCAGACAGGACCACATCTTTGAATACAATCTGCACGCGGTGTCGCCGGGCATCGTGGACGAGACTGCTCAAAAAATCCGCATCGTCCGCCCGAACGCGGCCATGGACGTATATTTTTTCGCCCGGGCTCCATGGAAATTCAGCAGCAGCATGAAATTTGGTCCGGAACCGATCCGGACCCGGGAACGCACCCGGCCAGACACCTGGCATTTTCGGGCGTCCTCGCCGGAAAAAAGCCGGGAAATGGAACTCATCAGCGTCCTGCTGCCATATCGTACCGGTGCGGAATCGGAACTGCCCCGGGTCGAACAGACCGCCGACGGCGTGAGATTGCATTTCCCGAACGGAAAAACCAGCGAAGTCGCCTTTACGCCCGATCCCGTCGTCCGGCATTGAAAGCCTCCGGTCCGGCTCATTTCGTCCGGACCGGAGCGTTTTTTACCAGGTGATTTCGAGAATCACCGCCTGGAGCGGCGCCAGCGTCAGACAGTTCCCGGAAACATCCCCCTCGCCCGCAACCGCCTGTACCGTGACGGGCGGCTGCTGGAAAACCAGCTCGCCGGAAACGCTTTCCCGGCGATGGTTGATCACGGTCAGCCAGCCGTGCCCGGGCCGGTCCGGATTCCAGTACCGCTCGCACTGCGGATCGTCGAAGTCGGCCACCGGCGTCAGACCGGCCAGATCGCGCAGCTGCCGGTACAGCCGCCACGCCGGAACCGTTTCCGGAGCGTCGATGGTTTCCGCCAAGGATTTTTCCAGCGGCAGGGTGAGGAAGCACGCGGTTCCCTTCCCGCAGGCGTGTCGCACCATGACCGGTGCGCCGTCGGCGGACCGGGCCATGACCTCCGCGTCGCAGGCGTGAATGCGGGCGCCGAATGCCGCCCGGACGGCGTACTCGAATCCGCAGTCGAAACGGACGGTTTCCTGTCCATCCCGCAGCGGAATCTTTTCCATTTCCCGGATTCCGAACAGCCGGTCGCACCCGGTCAGGCTGACGCCGTCGCCCGACACATACAGGACACAACCGGCAGCCACCGCCTTCCGCACCGCTTCCCAGGCGGGCACGGAGAGCGGCGCCAGTCCGGTGAGCGACGGCGCGAGCAACAGCCGGTACGGCGACAGATCGTCGTATCCCGGCCGCACGATCGCGGGCGAAAATCCCGCCTGCGCGCACAGCGCCAGACAGTTGAATGCCGCCGGCCAGTCGTCGTTCAGATCGCTGACCAGAACGGCCGCCCGGCGTTCCTGCTCCGGCAACCGCCCCCCGAACTGCTCGACCACCTGCCGGAACTTGCGCATTTCCCCGGCCGCAGGCCGGGGACTGCCGTCGCTCCGGGTCAGGGCGAGACCGTTGTTTTCCATCTGTACGTCGCGGTAAGGCAGTTCGTCGGCGCAGAGGAAGTCGCTGTAACACCACCAGAGGCACCCGGCCACGCCGTTGGCGAACAGGCTGTACAGCCGCATCCGCAGATACGCCGCGCTCAACGGCTCCGA
>CASFXO010000369.1 GCA_949298665.1 uncultured Lentisphaeria bacterium | reverse complement strand
GGCGGCGGCGATCTCTTCGCCGCGGCAGGCGACCGGAGCGGTTACTGTCGCAATGCCGCGAGAACGCAACTCCAAGTCGATCTGCCCGGCGAATGCTTCGGCGGCCGGGGTGCATTCGGGAATCGCATCGCGATAAAATGCGAGATAGAGCGGCAGAAATCCGATTTTCAATCCAGCCATCTGGAGGCCTCCCGCAGCAGTCTGCTGCTGTTTCCGTAAAAGAAGTTCTCTTTTTCCGAGCTGCTCAACCGCACCGCCAGCGCCGCCGTGCGGCACCCGGCAAGTTGTTCCGCAAAAAACGTCGTGAACCTGATCGGCGCCTTCCGCCCGTCAAGAGAAGTACCGACAGCATAATCCTCACCCATCAGATACAGATATTGATCATTGATTTCCAGCGCCTTGCCCAGCAGCATCGAGATCGGCGCATCGGTTCCGAAAAGCAGCCGCTCCCGGGGAAAACGGCGAAAGGCATATTCCAGAACCCGGTCGTTGTTGATCATCGCGGTGTCGAAGAAGACGTTGGGGTATGGAGCATAGCGTTCCAGCTCCCCTTCGATTCCTTTAAGGAAATAAGAACGTCCGAGATGGGCCACGATGAATGTTATCCGGGGATAACGTCGCAGCCAGCCGGTCAGTTGTTCCCGGTTCAGCGGATCGGGCAGCCGGAGTTTGCGCGGCAGGTGCAGCAGGACGATCCAGCCGTGACGGTCGGCCAGCTCCAACTGGGCTTCGGTCAGCATGTCGCGGAGTTCCACTTCCGGCACTGCCTTGCCCGGTACCAGGTCGGGATAAGGCTTGAAGCCGCAGAGGCGATGCCGCCGCATCCGGGTTTCAAGTTTTTCCGGTGTATCAAGCGGAGAGGTGAGCGCCAGGCCGAATACCCGGGCGCAGTCGACACTGTCCCCGGTGAAGGCATCGGCGGCATCGCGATCGACGCCTTTTTCCGGCATGCCGAAGCTGTTGACGGCAAATTGCCGTCCCGGTATTGCCGACTCCACGAAGCGGAAGTAATCAGCGGCGCTGAATCGACCACGGAACTTGCGTCGGAAATCCTTCTCCGGCAGTCTTTCCGGTGGCGTGTTAAATACATGGATGTGGACGTCGAAGAGTCGTTCCGGCAGAAAATCAAGAAGTTCATTTCCCAGCATGATGCAGGTATCCTTTCTTCGCCAGCATCGCCGCGCCGCATGCACCGGCGTTGCTGTCGAGGCATTCCAGATCCAGTCGCGTCGCCTCCGCGATCAGGCGCGGAAAGATCGGGCTGCGACAGAGGCCGCCGACCAGTTTTCCCCGTTCCAGCTTCAGGCCACGCGCCCGGAGCGAATTGATATGGCCGGCCAGTTTCGCTGCCGCACCGCGCATGAGCGCCAGCGCGAACTCCGCCCGGTCGGCAATGGGAACACGGCTGTAATCCGGTTCGGGGTCCAGCACGGTCTTTACTCCGCGGCGATCCGCCTCGGTTGCAAGACGGTCGAATTCGGCGAATGGGCGCGGATGGTCGGAAACCAGAAATCGCCGTACCAGCGAATCCACTTTGCGCCCCAGTGCGGTGACGGAGAAAATCGCGCCCCACGGGCCGCCTTCGCTGCTGCGGAAGGGATCGCAGAGAAGGCGTTCATCCGCCATGATCGTCTCCCGGTCGGCAATCGGAAGAAAGCCGACGAACGAAGTTCCACAGGAGAGCAGCAACGTGCCGGGATCAAGCACTCCGGCGCCCCGGGCCGCCGACGGATGGTCGAAACTGCCGGCCACCACCAGGCATTCCGGCGGCAGACCGGTGTTGCGGGCGGCTTCCGGCGTGACCGTTCCGATGACCGTTCCGGGGGCGACCAGACGGCTCATTTGAGCACGACGGATGCCCAGACGCGCCAGCATGGCGTCATCGTAATCGCATTCGGTCTGGTTGATCAGATGCAGCGTCGCGCCGGTGGAAAAATCCGTTGCGTGCCGTCCGGAGAGCAGGTATTGCAGATAATCGGTATTCAACCCGATCCATGCCGCGCGATCCAGTTCTTCCGGACGGTTTTCCCGCCGCCAGGCAAGCTGGGCCGCCGGAAACGAATCCAGGCATGGCCAGCCGGTCAGGCGTCGAAGCTGCGCGGGAGTCAGACCGCGAAGCGGTCCCGGAACATGGCTCCGGCACCGTTCGTCCAGCCAGCTGATCATGGCGGAGGTCTGGCTGTCCGGCATCATGGTCAGGGTGGAACCCGCCGCACCGGAGATGGCCACCGCCGCCGGCGGCGATCCCGCCGTGGTACAAAGGTTCCGGATTACCTTGAGCAGCGGCGCGGCACACATGGCCGCGGAACATTCCACCCGCCCCGGCGCCGGATAATAATAGGAGGTCGGTGCTTCCGCTTCGGCCAGAATGCGCCCGTCCGGGGCGGTCAGCACCCCTTTGTAAACGGTGGTTCCGGCGTCGATGCCGATGAATGTGCCCGTTGTCGCCATGATGCCGGTCATTCCGTCATGGCGAGCACCCGGTCCATTTTTTCGACCAGGCGGTCGATGGCTGGTTCCGAAATCGTCAACGGCAATTTGGTCAATGCGGTCGGCGGACAGTTCGCCTTGTAGGTCTGGCAGCCGACGTCGATGCAGAATTCGTGGCTCATGATTCCGGCGAACCTGGCGGCGATTTCCGGGGTTTCGAAGGTCAGTCCCAGCATCAGTCCATCGCCGACCACGGCCCGGATCCGTCCCGGATGGGCGGCGGCCAGCGCAGAGAGTTTCCGCTGATAATACGCGGCACGCTTCCGGGTGTTTTCCCGGTTTGCTTCGGCGAAAGCCAGGGTGATCAGGCAACTCAGCGAGGCGATCTCCTCCTGACCGTTGGTAACCAGCGCACCAAAGAGATTGAGA
The DNA here is from genome assembly GCA_949298665.1 of uncultured Lentisphaeria bacterium. Taxonomy (GTDB): domain Bacteria; phylum Verrucomicrobiota; class Lentisphaeria; order Victivallales; family Victivallaceae; genus CALXOD01. The sequence goes on along the minus strand of CASFXO010000369.1, from coordinate 14,269 downwards.
TTATCCATGCGCCTGTTGGTGATCAGGCGCGAGGCCGGATACATGCCGCCGGGGAAACCCTTGCCGGCCGAAACGAAGTCGGGGCGCAGACCGTATTCCTTGAAGAGAAAGATTTCCGGCGACCACATGCAACTCTGAATTTCGTCGACCGCGACCGGAATGTCGTGTTCGCGACACAGCGCATGCGTCTGACGGACATAATCGACGTCGAGCTTGATGGCGCCATAGTTCATCAGTACCAGTTCGTGGAGGAAGCCGGCCACTTTGCAGTCGCCGCGGTCGAAATGCTCCACCTTGGTGCGAAAGTCGTCGAAATCATTGATGGCGACCGGCATCGCCCGGAAGAGACCGGATTCTTCGCCGCTTCGGTAAAGCTCCGGCCACAGGCCGCGCAGCATCTGAGTGCCGATGGTGGTGCCGTGATAATTGGCCTCGCGACCGCCGTTGAAGTCGCCCATGACCAGAAAAACCGGCGTTCGTCCGGCATAAGGCACGTGTTCCCGGCCGGAGATCGGACGGAAACGGGCCAGCATCATTTTGACTGCCGCTTCCATGACCAGGCTGCCGGTCTCAAGATTGATGACCCGGTTCAGTACGTGGGGGTCTTCCGAAGCAAGTACGGCGTCGACCGCCGTGTCGTTACCGCGTTCGATGCCGTTGGCGACGCGAACGAGTTCGCGTTCCAGCAGCCGGGTGATGAAGCCCCGGGTATTATTGTGGGTGATGTTGGTCACGCCCAGGCGTGCGGCGATCCGCAGCAGTTCATAACCCGGAAAAGAATGGCCGAGGGAGGCTTGATAGTGTTCGCTTTTGGCGGCGAGGTAAAGTTTCCCGTTTTCCCCGATCCGGTAGGCTCCGAATCCGGCAAGCGGAGACGCTTCGCGGTGATGGGCGGCGGCGAAGGCGGCAGTGGCGGCGCCGGAAACGGATTCCGTTTCCGGCAGGGGAGGCACGACCGGTTCGCCGATTTTGTCGGCCAGCTCGATTTCACGTGCGGCCATGGCTTCCGGATAGCACTCCACCTCCTGCCGGGCGAGAGTACCCAGTACGGCAGGATCTTCTCCAGTGAGAAAAGCCTGCGCACGAACCTGAGCGTCGATATAGGATTCTCCCAGCAGCGTGGCGAGGGAGAGTTTCAGATTCTGAATCATAATGGCGGATTCCTTGCTTTTTCAGAACGTTTCCGGCCGGTTGGAACCGAAGAGACGGATTTTGCGGCGCATGACTTCGAGCATCGCCTGGTACGGTCTGACGCAGATGGTGGCGTCCCAGCAGGAGAGACCGGGGGCCTGTTGCAGTTCTTCCAGAAGGGTATGATGCCAGGCATGCATGATTTCCGAACAGATGTTGATTTTGGCGATGCCGTGGGCGATGGCGTCCCGGATTTGATCCTCCGGGGTTCCGGAACCGCCGTGCAGGACCAGCGGTACCGGCGAAACCGCTTCGATCTGTCGGAGCCGGTCGATGTCGAGGCGCGGCGCCGTGGCATAGACGCCGTGCGCGGTGCCGATCGAGACGGCCAGCGCGTCGCAGCGGCTGCGTTCGACGAACGTCACCACGTCGGCTGGTTCCGTGAAGACCGAATGGCTGCCCGCCTGTCCGGTCAGGGCGCCTTCGCCCCCGCCGGCCTGTCCGTCACCGACGTGTCCGAGTTCGGCCTCGATGCTGACGCCGCGGCGATGCATCAGATCGGCCACCCGGCGGGTGACGGCGATGTTCTGTTCGAACGGTTTCGCGGAGGCGTCGATCATGACGCCGGTGAATCCCGCTTTGGCACAGCGCACGCACAATTCCGCTGTGGCGGCATGGTCGAGCATGATCGCAACAGGAATCCCGGCGGCAAGCGCGCCCATTCTGGCGGCCCCGGCCCAGTAATCGATCATGTTGCCGATCAGATCGGGTTCGATGGCGGCGAGGATGACCGGAGAGTTTTCCAGTTCGGCCGCTTCAATGGCGGCGCGGATCATGGTGGCGTTGGAAACGTCGAACATGGGAACGGCGTAACGACGGTTCCGTGCTTCCTGAAGCAACTCTTTGAGACTGACCAGCGACATGGGACGGACTCCTTGACGATATTTTCCTGTGGGCTTCGGCACTCGGCCGGAAATTCAAATGCCGGGAATAATAGCATGTCCCGGCACGGTTTTCAAACTGGGAAAAGCTTCCGGACGCGGCCGAAGCGGTTGCGCGGCCGGAGGCATGGCGACCTTTACCAGGTGCCGTTGGGGTACCAGAACCAGGATTCTCCGACCGATTGCAACAGGTCGGTATTGTAATCGCCACGGGCCTGTTGCGTTGCCGCATGGCCATCAAGGTAGAGCACATTGATCTGATTCTGGTGTTGCTGATTGTTTGCGTACTGTTTGAACAACTTATTGGTTGTATCGCCGGAAACAAGGTAATGATTGGCATCGGTAATCCGGACGGTGACAGCCGGCCTCTTCGCTTTTCCGGCTCTCAGAAATCCCGCGGAGTACGATTCCGGATTCGGATGTTCTGTGGTACTGGCCCCCATGGTATTGGTCCAGGAGCCCATCGGGAGGCCGCTGGCGTAGGCGCGGCCGAGCATGCAGTTGTAACCGTAACCGCCGTAGTGGGGACTGGTTCTTTGCGAATTCATGTCGATCAGCGGGTTTTTGTCCGGCATATAACTGGGGCAGAGCGGTACGGTGTAATTCCAATACTCCTGGCTGCTGTTGTAGGGAGACTCATAAAGACCGGCTTTCTGGCGGGCCGTATACAGAGCGTCGCCATAACCCATGAGCGCCATGAATTGCCACCACAACCGACCGGTGGTGTTTACGCTGCCCCAGAGATTGGCGATATTGGGGATCTGCATGGGTACTTCGAATTCACAATCGGAGGAATAAAGTGCCGCACAGATGCCCAGTTGCTTTTCATTGTTGATGCACTGGATGGATCTGGCTTTTTCGCGTGCCTTGTTGAGACTCGGCAGCAGCATGGAGGCCAGAATTGCGATGATCGCGATCACGACCAGGAGTTCGATCAACGTGAAGAGGTTCCGGCAATGGAAAGTCTTGTGTTTCATGATGACCTGTCTTTCTGATGGTTACTGGTTGCGGGAAAATTTTCCGAGTTGTTTCGTTTTTCTGTTTGGTGATTCCGGCGTCGTTCTCGAAGCCGGGATGGTGCCGGTCCGATATCGGCGCCCTTCGTCAGGGTGGCGTTTCTCTGGTTGATGATGGATGATGACACATGGTTCTCCTCCTTGTTTTTGTTCAGTCAATTTCTGCCGGTATCAGCTTGACTCCCAGCAAGCCATTCCGGAGATTCTCATTATTGCCGTTGAACATAATGCGGATGAGGCGCACTTCCCGGGCCGGGAAATTCAAAGCTTCATAAGCGATCTGCCTGGATGCGGTTTCTCCGTCGAAAACGGTTTCGAAGCGCCGGCCGTCTGCGGAAACTTCGATCTTCATGCGGGCGTTTCGCAGCGGGGCGTCCCCGCGCAGGATTTCGATGCCCGCGAGTTTTTCCGGTTTGCGCAGCAGGACTTCGCCGATGATCCCCTTGCCGTCGGCGACCCACTTGGAACGGGTGGTCTCCCAGAGCTGTCGCCAGGAAGCGGCATCCCCCCGGGTGCAGGTCAGCGACAGGAAGCGGCCCCGTTCGGTGGCGGGAAAACTCTTCAGCAGCAGGCTTCCGGTCCAGGCGTCGGCGTAAGGAATGCAATCCAGCAGCGTAGCCGCTTCGGAAGGCGTCAGGTATTCCCCGTCAGCGGTGCGGCGGACGGCCGCCGGAAGCGTCCATTCGAACTCTCCGACGTCGACGGCGGCGGAACCGTCCCGCAGCGTTACCGGCGTATCGCCCAATTGAAAGGTCAGGAGACCGTCCGTTTCGCGGGCCATTCCGGGCTTTGAGCACTGCCCGGAAGGGCAGCAGCAGCGTATCTTTTTCGCGGGTGATTCCGGCGGGAATCCGGACGTCATCGACATAGAGCGCGTTACGTGGCGGCGTCGCGGTTGCGGCGATGGTCGCTGTTGCGGGTGTCAGAAGATATTTTCCGGGGGCAAGTACGGCAAAGGCGCTTTTCGACGCGGCATCGATGGTGATGGCGTCATTCCGGCCATTGCCGGTCAGGACCCAGGAGCCGGGGGCGAGGTTGAGCAGCAATACCCGGGCGGTGTCGCCGGTCACTTCGAATTCCACACGGTCGGCGGCGACGTTGCCGTCGGCGGAGAGTTCGATCTGGCGGTCGGCGATCCGCACGGAAATGCGCCCGTCGTTTTCACTCCATTTCACCGGCAACGGCGCAGCGGTGCCGTCCTGAATCTGAAGCATCTGAAGGAACCTGTTTTTATTTTCTCCGGAAGCGGCGGTGATCAGGGCGCGGGTTCCGGCGTTGGCGAAGTCGTAGAAGGCGCCGGGCAGGTATTTTTTCCCGTCGATGGTGTAGACTTCCCGGCCGCTCAGCAGTTCAGTTTGAATCCGGCGTGGCAGCAGTGTTTCCGCCGTGAGTTTCGCCGTGCGCCCGTAGGCGCGATTGACGAAGGTCAGGGTGTTGCCGTCGGCTTCCGGGCGGACCGGGCTGGTTAACTGGAAAATCGGTTCCATGCGCTCTGCTTTCAGGTTGAGTGCGTCGTGCACCAGCATCGCGGCGGGCGTGCCCGGCAGTCCGAGATTCAGGAAGACCATGGTGCGCAGATAACCGTCCACCCGGGTGCGGTAGGAGAGGGCAAGGTCCACTTGAAGGAAGGTGTATTCAGGTTTTAGCGCGTTCGGCCCGAAGCCATGAGCGGCAATGTCGCCGTTGCGGTAGAAATCGCCGTTGAGCTGCGCCCCGAGCGACGGGGCGGGAATCAGGTCGGGCGATTCCTGGGTGCCGCTGTTGGCGGAGAAGCGGTACCCCATCGGGGATTTTTTCTGATCCGGATCGCGGATCAGCATTGCGGTGTGCGAGACCGTGCTTTTGTGGAAATTCCAGTCGAAGGGATTACCGTAACCGCGATAAAGTCCGAGGTCGCTCAGCAGCGGCCCGCGGAAGTAGATCTGAAACGATCCCGCATCCAGATGCTGGTGGTTGCGGTAATAATAACCGGCGCCGAGCATCGAGACGATCACGTCGTCGGAGTTCAGACCGAAATTCCATCCGGTCCGCGCCACCATCGCGCCGAGCGGCGACGGGAAATAACAGCTGAGCGGCAGTTCGGCGCGGCGGTCTTCGGCCTTCAGTTCCGGGTCGTTGATCAGCAGGAAGAAGACGCGGTCGACAGCGGCGTGGTCATCGATCCGGTTGAACTCCGCCTTGATCGTCGAATCCGGATAAAGCGCGGCGGCCAGCAGGTTCATCAGGTAATTGCCCGGATAGTCGCCGGTGGTGTAGAAGTCGTCCCCCTCCTTGAAGAGTTTGCCGTCCGGCGTGCGCAGGTAGATCCAGCGATACGGTACCCTGCCCGCATCGGCGGTGAACAGTTCATGGCCGTTCATGCGGCGGAAGAGCAGCGCACCATGCAGGTCCCAGCAGAAGCGGTAGTTGCCGTAGGAGGTTCCCTGATCGTGACGGCCGCTCCGATAAAGGAAATTCTTGGCGGGAGCCGAGACTTCCAGCAGACAATAGGCGATATAGCGGTACGGCAGCGGGTCTTCATCGTACACCGCGATGGCGAATGCGAGCAGGTCGCGGCTGATCTGGGATTCGTTGGCATGACCGTAGAGGGCGGGTTCCTTGAAGGGCGGCCAGCCGATTTCCATTTCCGCGGCGAAATAGTAGGCGCGCTCGATGATGTTGCGGCGTTCTTCGGTGGAGAGGAGCGCGTAACACCAGTCGTAGACCAGCGCGGCGGTGTACAACCCTTCGCCAATCTCCCGGCTGATGTCCTGGGCAATACCGTAATCCACGCGCCCGAGATAGTTGACGATCAGCGAAACGGCTTCGCGTCCAACGACCTTGTCGCCGGTGATCAGATAATAAAAGGCTTTGATGCGGACGGTGTCGAGCAGTTTTTCGTCGTAACGGATTTCCTGATCTGGTTTCGGACTGAAATCATAGGGGGTGCGGGCGATGGCCTGAAGCTGTTCCCAGATCGGGCGGTTTTCTCCAAGCTCAAGTCTGCGCCGCAATTCGGGCAGCATTTCAGCATTGACCAGAACGCGGGGATGGACGGCGGGGGGGGACGACTTTGGGACGATAATTTTCCGCATCGGACGGCACGGCAGCCTCCCGCACCGGAACAAATTCGATTTTCGTGATGTCGGCATCGGGCGACTCCACCGTCACCGTGCGCGGCTTGCCGTCGAAGTCGACCCGGATGGCGTCGACGCGGCCCTGTTTCTGCCTCGACTGGATGATGGTACGCATTTTGCGGATGCCGTCCTCCAGCGAAACCGCGATCACGGCGGGCGATGTCAGCGTCTCCGGGGCCATGCCGTAAACCACGGCACGGTAATGGCCCGGTCCGGCGGCGGAGACCTGGAAGCGCCAGGTGCTGGAGGCGGTTTTTTCCGCTCCCGCCGCCTCTGCGGAGAATTGGGTGGCCGGTTCGTCTCCCCGGACGGTACCGGCTCCGGTCAGCAGTGCCAGAAGGACGGCGCAGAGAAACTGGGGGAGCGGAAATCTCATTTTTTCACCTCCGTTTGATTGGTCGGCCGGAAGACGCCTGCCCCCGCGTCCGGCTGCAAATTACGATTTTTATTGGTAAGATACACGTGTTGATACATCCGGCGCGGTCCGGCGCCCGGAGTCTGAATCCGGCGCAGGCATTCGTCCAGCGCCATCTGTCCCATGGCAAAATAATCGGTGGAAACAGTGTCCACCGGCAGATATTCCGGCACCAGCAATGACTTGCCGTCGATGCTGACCACCGGGGCGTCGGCGGTAAGGGGACGCCCGATCCGCTCCTGGTATGCCCGGGCGACGGTTTCGTAATGTGATCCGCTGACGAACAGCAGGCCGGTGGAGTCGTCATTCAGCCATTCTTCCGGTGGGATGTCGTGTTTTTCGTCGCTGTCGCAGATGATACATTCGCCCGGCCAGGTGGCGCGGAACATCCGGGCGCGGAATTTGAAGATGTTGTTGATCCGTTCGCTCGGCGGTGTGCCGTTGGGGTTGATGGAGTAACAGATGACCCGTTTCACATTCTGTTCGAGGAAGCGTTCGCTGGCCAGCTCCGCCGCTGCGATGGGATCGAGGTCGATGGTCGAAGCGAAGCCGTAGGCGCGGTACATGTTGACGCCGACGCACGGCCGGGTACGCGGTAATTGCGAGGCAGTGGTGTCGTATACTCCGATCAGCAGGATGCCGTCGAAATTTTCCGCATATTCCTTGAGCCGGTCGGCATCGAAGTCGGTATACGCGGTGAAATTGAGATTGAGGCCGCATTTGCGTTCCGCCGCCAGCGCCTGTACGCCGCGCAAAATGTGGCCGCAATAAGTACGGTCGCCGTCATATTCTTCGATCAGGATACCGACCTGAGTGGTTTTGGTTTCATTTTTCTGCTTGGTGTGGCAGACGAACGCTCCAGCCCCGCGGCGCTGGCGGATCAATCCGCGTTTTTCCAGCACGGCCAGGCCTCGTCCGACCGTTCCCTGGGTCAGGGAAAATTTGTCGCAGAGTTCCCGCTGAACGGGCAATTTGTCTCCGGGAGCGTAGACGCCGGAAGTGATCATGGCCTCCAGATAGGTAACCATTTCGCTGTAGAGCATGGGTTGCGGCATGTTTGAAATCCTCTTTTGTGTGCGGGTCGGTTTTCAAAAGTTCGTAACACGACCCTTGATGTACTTATCGTCGATGCTGTGGCGGCAACTGGCCGCTTATTGTCATTATTTCTGAAATCGGCTCTCTGTGGTCCGTTGGGTTTTCGAATGCATGGTGGCCCGGAATTCCGGAACCGGTTGCTGCCGGAATCTTTCCGACATTACGCGCCATGCAGAGGTTGTGAAGGATTTTGTGTTTGAAAATCAACATGATACAATATCTGAATACGATGTGTTATTCCGAATTGAACCAAATTGTTCTATCTGCATAGATTATTTTAATAAAAATTGATTTAAATGTCAAGGCGGATTTGAAAAAATTATGTTTTTTTTATGGCTCCGCCTCGAAACGGGGCAAAAAAATCCGCCTCCGCAAGGGAACATCCTTCGCGGAGGCGGATGGAAAGGAAAAACAATTCCGGTCAGCGTTTTTCTTCGTCAATGGCCGGAACAAGGAGCAGCTGGACCGGAATGCCGTGCCGGAAACGGGCGGTGATCGCAGTGTCGCCGTCTGCCGTCGGGACGGCCTGGGCCGCGCCGGAAAGAATCCGCCAGCCGCCTTTCAGCCGGATGGTTACCGGACGGTCGGCGTCTTCCGTTTCCGGATAGGAGACGATTTCGATGTCGTTGGCGCTGGAGGCGTCGCGGCGGAAGCCGGCAAGATCGGGAGTATTGAGGCTCAATGCCAGTCGGCCGTCCTCTTCCCGGAACATGATATATCCCGGCGTATCGATCCCCAGCAGCGGGCCGGTATGAAAATCCGGCTGCGGCAGAAACGCCGCCAGCGCGGTTACGCCGCTGCGGTGGTCCCGGACGGCATGGCATCCGGCATCGCGGCGCAATACCGTATAGGGCTTGTTCCGCCTGAGCTGTTCCGCGAAGGCGGGCGCGTCGCCGGGGGGCATGCCCGGCTTGATGACGAATTCGTATCCGGCATGATCCGGTGTGGGACCGTGGTCGATGACACAGGAGGCCATCGGGCCTTCCTGCATTTTTTTGTCTCTGTGGCGGGGGGTGGTGCTCTGTTTTCGTTCGAAGCGGACCGGGCCGCCTTCCAGCACGAACCACGCATTGTTGCGGAAATCCGCAGCCCAGAGGGGCGCGTTTCCGTTTTTCGCGACCGGCAATGCGGTGATCGGCGTGGAATCGTTGAACCAGCCGGGCCGTTTGCCGTCCGCTCCGAGGTGATATTGGAAGAGCGTGGTTTCCACCGGATTCCCCGGTTCGGAGGAACGGATATCGCTGCCGAGGCAGATGAGCGTGTCGTCAAAGGCGAAAACCGATTTGACCGCGTGAAATGCCGGGTCGTAATGCGGCTTGTCCGGTTCGGTGATGATCATGCCGAAGAGGCCGTAACGGCCTTCTAAGTTGCTGCTGCCGTTGATGCGGTTGTCCGGAAGAATGCGCATTTCGTGGCCCCGGCTCGGGGTGTCGAGTGTTTCCCACGGGCGGTGGATGGCGGTGACGCCGGGAATGCGGTTCCAGTCCCAGCCCGCCGGGGTGTTGCCCTCCTCGTCCGGGGTACCGGTGCCGAGAATGTAGATGGCGCCGTAACTCAGATAGCGGCCGAAGCGGTTGTAGTCCTGATAGATTTCACTGCCCCAGACATGCCGGTTGAAGCCTTTGAGCGTAATCAACGTATCGCCGCAGCGGTGGAGGCCGAAGCAGCCGTAGTTGAAGCTCCAGTGGCCTTCCGGTTTTTTCTCCTGGAGCAATGCGGTCATTTCCGGATCGCCGTCCCGGCGGTAGAGTTCGAGGCAGTCCGCGATCTGACTGCTGTTCAACCGGCGGAACGGGACGCGCCCCTCCAGTCCGACGGCGATGTACGGATTGCAATAAAGCCAGGCGCTGCGCAGCGCGTTTTTCAGCGCGTCGTCGGCCTTCCGGTCCAGCGCCCACGGCGTGCCGGCGAACAGGTGGCGGATCTGGGTCGCTCCGGTCAGACCGCCGAAGGCATAGGAGGGATAATGCCCCCAGTGATGATAGACGCAACCGTCCGGTTTGATGAACGGCGCGGGACCGGAGGTCGGATACAGCCCGTGGGAAATGAAACGGCTGAAGGCGGCGAGATAGGCCGTTTTTTCCCGGAATTCCATATCCGGCATCAGCAGAATGGCGATCAGCGCGGCCCGCGCCTCGATGTTGAAATAGTCGGCGCTGAGCGGGAATTCTCCCGGCGGCAGCAGCACGGCGTTGACGGTGTGGTGCCAGAATCCGGCGCGGCGGACGGCATCCCGGCGGCCGGTTTTTTCCAGCAGTTCGCGCATCAGAAAAAAGGAGTGATACAGTTCCCGCGTGCCGTATCCGAGAATCGCCCGGGAGCCCATGCTGGAGCCGTCGGCATAGCCCTGGTCCGTCAGATGGTCGATCAGCAGGAGGTAGGTCTCCGCCAGTTCCCCGCGGAGAGCTTCGTCCCGGGTTTCCCGATAAAGTTTCGCGGTCAGCTGGGCCATGGTGCCGAGACTGCGCAGCGGCAGGAACTCCCGGAGCAGTTCCCGGCTCCCCGGAACCTGTCCATACTGGCGGGAGAGAACGCCGTAGAGTATCGGACGACCGGTGACGCGGCCGTCCTCATGGCGGGTGATCCGGTGGTCTTGCAGAAATTTTCTGACGGAACGCAGCGCTTTGTTAAAACCTTCGCCGCGCAGTTTGGCCCGGGACTCCTCCGGATGAATGAGTTCGGTCAGCCGTTGTTCCACGGTGCCGAGGTGGCCGACAAAGGCGGAAGGCACGGCGGCGGGAATTTCCGGACGCAGCGCCGCCAGCGCCGGCGGATCGTGAGGCAGGGCGCGGATGAAGGGGGCGACGCGGTCACGTTCCTGATAACGCTCATAGGTGACCGTACCGGGAATCACGTCGTCGAAAAACAGCGTCCCCGCGGCATCCGCGGGGGCACGGAAGCGGATTTCGTTCATCTCCTTATGCGGTTTCCCCTGCATGTCGCGGCTGTAGACGGGCCAGAGGTGCCGCCAGCCGGTGAAATCAAGATTCATGTCGAACCAGCAGTCGTCTTCCGGCACACCTTTGCGTCCGAAGCCGACCCGCAGCTGTTTTCCGGGCAGGGGGCGTTCGGCATAGACGTTCAAGGTCAGGATGCTGCGGGCTTCCGCACCGTAATGGCGCGTGGCCTCCGCATCGGTGAGGAACCATGGGGCGAAGTCGATGACGAGCGTGCCGCCCGGTCGAAAGGTCCAGCTCAGGGAGGAGGCGCCACCGATGTGGTGGCGGGTGGAGAGCGCGGCTTCGGAACCGACGGCATGGACGGCGGCCAGCGTCTCCGGTTTTTCGAAATCAAGCATGCCGAAATCCACCGCGGCGTCCGGCGACGTGACGGCGCTCCAGGCGAGCGCGGCGGCGAGAAACATTCCGGTTCCAGTCATCAGAAGTCCTTTCCTGCGGTTCGTCCATCGGAACGTCGATGGACGGTACATTTTTCCATAATAGCACCATTCCACGACTTTTACCAGAACGGAATGAAGCGGAAATGAAAAAATGTACGGAAACTTCCACGCCGGCAATCAAGGCAGAGGCGGCAGGGGGGACTGGCGGATGCCGTCCGCCTTCAGTTCCGCGACGGTCCGGCCGTCATCGCCGATTTCCTCGGCCATGAACCGGCAGGGACTGTCCGGAAGGGTACGCCCCGGTGCGGCGAAGGTGATCCGGTAACGGCGTCCATCGGCGGTCGTGACGTCGACCTGGGTGCCGTCCGGAGTCGATTGCGAAGAGACTGTCGGTGTCCGGGCGCCGGTTTTCACCGGAGTGAGCACGCTCAGGAATTCCGTTTCCCGGACCGGGGCGGTGACGGCGGTCAGGTGAAACTGATCCACCATTTCCGGTGTGGCCTGTTCGCCGACCGGAGGATCGAATCCGGAGAAGGTGCGGAATGTCAGCGACTCCGGTTTCAGGAAGCGGACGGGCATGACGACTTTCGGCCGCCGGATTACCACCGTCCGGTCCGATTCAGAAACTTCCATCGGTTCCAGAGCGTGGAGCCAGTATTCGAACCGGTGCGGCTCCGGCGCGGCGAGTTCGTCGCGAATAATGAAGACTCCGGCCTGTTTCAAAAAGACGATGTCGCGGATCGCTTTGCTCAACCGCTTCCCGTACGCGGGGGTCGCATCCCCGCTGGTCAGCGTGAATGATTTGCTGTCGGCAAAGTCGGTGATTTTTCCGGTGGCCTGCGGTCCCCGGTCCTGTCCCCGGCCGCCGTCGATGGTGATCGTGCACTTGGCGCGGGTGCTGCGGGTCCACTGGTCGTGGTGCGGGGAATCATAATAATTGTAATAACCGGTCGGAACGGCCAGCGGCTCGCCGAAGGCTTCGACGGCGAAGGCGTTCTGGTCGTTGTGATTGTGGGAGACGTTGCCGTAGGGGTTGGCGTGAAATTTCATGCCGACGTGATTTTTCCCGTCGGTCAGCGTGTTGCGCAGCGCGACCAGACCGACGTCGGCAAACAGCCGCGAGGTCGGCAGATCGGTGGGCGGAACGGCGGGAAAGTCATCCTGAAGCACCATGGTCATGATGCCGCTGCGCATCAGGCTCCGGGCCGCCTGCCCGTAATATTTGAGGCGGCCGTCCCGATTCAGCAGACTGAAGACGTAGACCAGATTGCCGTAACGACGCGGCGTCGCGGCGGCGGGCCCGTCGCCGAAAACCCGGCGTTGCGCAAAGGGCGGTGCGCTGTAATAGAGAAAGTACGGCGTGTTTTTGAAGAAGGGTTTTTCGCCGAAATTCAATCCGATCGCCTGATTGACCGCGACGACGAAATGCAGGATGAAATCCATGTAGGCGAACCAGTAGTGAACCCCCTGACTCCAACCGCCTTCCGGACCGCCCCAGTTGGGGTAGGCTCCGTAATAGATGCGGAGCGCGTAATCGAGATACTTTTTCGCCTCCGGGTGCTCCGGCAGAAGTTCGATGGCGGCCTCGCCCATGAAGCCGACGATGCGTCCGGCGTGGCTGCCGAAAGGATCGCTGTCGAAGGGACGTTTCCGCAGAAGTTCGTAGAATTGCCGGGTGCGTTCCAGCATCACCTTTTCGATTTTTTCGCGTTCCTCGGGCGTGTACAGGTCATAGGTCCAGTCGTAGGTGCGCACACCGCGCATCATCAGCCACATGGCCGGTTCATCGTTGTTGGCAAGCGATGTCGAGCCGTTGGGGGCCCAGGAGAAAAAGTGCAGCAGCCGGCGTTTCGCCTCCAGCCCGGCCCGCCGATCGCCGGTCAGGAGATAGGCGCGCGCCGCCTGTTCCATCTGGTCCATCGTCGGGCGGGTGGTGCGGTAGATGACGGCGTAGACGGCCATGCGGCTTTTGTCCTTCGGCAGGAGCGGGGGTTCGGCGGCCAGCTCGCCGCCGATATAGGCGTGAACCCGTTTGAGCAGAGACTGCGTGATTTTTCCGAATTCGCCGGTCCGGGCGCGGCGACGCAGGTCAGGCAGATCCCCGGCCCGGACGAAAAGCCGCGGCCGCCGGGCGGAAATGCGGTCGGTGTATCCCGGTTCCGGATACGGGAAAATACCGGCATCGGGCGAAATGGAAAACGCGCGCGCCCGGCTCCAGACCACGTCGTCCGACGTTTCGACGCCGTATCGCCAGAAATAGACCCCGGGCTCAAAGGGGCGGGTGGGCACCTCAATACGGTACTCCAGGTCGCGCGCTTCGTAAACCGGTTTTCGAAAATCCTGATCACGGGCCACCTGCAGCCGGTAACGCGCCGATTTCGGCTTGGCCGGCACCCAGCGGAAGGCCGGTGGATTGGTCAGCGATACTTCGCCCGGTCGCGGCTGGTAATCCAGATTTTTTCCGGGTACCGGCCGCACGTCGATGCTCAGGGATTCCGGGGTCGCCGCATTCAGGAACCCGGACAGGCAGACGAGAAGCGGAAGAACGATCCGGAAACACTGCATAACTCCAGAAACTCCTGTTGGTTGGGAACGTTTATGGCGCTGCTCCGCGGCCGGTTTACCGACAATCCCAGTAGTTTTCCTGCACCGAGTTGTACCGGAAGAACGGGAAATACTCATAAAGCGGCAAATCGATCATGGCCTCGCCGGGAGACTGCGCCGCGGACAAAAGTTCGCTGCCGGTATGGCCGTCCACGTAAAGAACGTTGACCGCGTTGCCGTGACGGGCCATGGGACGGCCGCCCCATGTTTTCCGGGTATCTTCGACGATGTGCCAGCCGCGGCTCAGTTCAGCGGCGTCGAAATAGCCGGTGTCCATGTGGGAAAAGGTTTTGCTTGGTTTTTTGACCCGGGAATTCTTCTGCGGCGGCCCGAAGGTCCCGAATGCCTCCGTGTCGCCGACCTCGGTGATTCTGGCGGTGCTGCCGAGATTGCGGTAATTGTACCCGTAGTCGACCGATGTCAGGGCACTGGAAATCGGATAGGTGGCGATGTTGCGATAGGCTTTGGATTTGAGCAGGTCGCTGCGGTTGGTACTGAGGTCCAGTTTCGCTTCCGGGCACAGGAATTCCCGGGCGGACTGGACGTATTTCAAATATCCCAGCGCGCCGGCCCAGTAGAGCTTTTTCGTTTCTCCGCCGAACTGAAAGTTC
>CASFXO010000368.1 GCA_949298665.1 uncultured Lentisphaeria bacterium | reverse complement strand
CCCGAACAGATATTTCCCGCGCCAGCAGAAAGTCAGCCCCACACTCTTCACCGTCGGCTCCATGCTCGCGCCGCTGATGAAACAAGGCAGCAGCACCACCCCGAACAGCAGCGCCGAAAGCACCACGATCACCCCCAGCCGGATGAAAAATCCCCGGGTCAGCCGGGGCAGGAAAAAATTCAAAATCGTCCCGTCCGCCGTAGCGTCGTCCGACCGGTGGCAACTGCAGACGGCATCCCAGGCGCTTTTGATTCCGGAAAATATGCTCCGCATTCTCCTCCTTCCGGGAACCGGCCGATCGCCGGTTCCGGCTCCGCACTTGAAGTCCGGAACACTATAACGCCTCCAACGGTGGATTACAAGGGGAAAGCCCCGAAATCCTGCCTTTTTCGAGCGCCCTCCGCGCCCCTTCTCCTCTGCCGTCCCGACGCGGCTCCGGGGCCCGTTCCCACCCCGATATCGAAAACCGAAGGCGGCTTTATAAAACTTTTTCCCGTTTTTTTCATCCGGACCCCTTGAAAAATGACCCGACAGTCATTTTATTATACGTATCGTTACATTTTCCTGAATGGGCGTTTTTTTCATAACCGAACCGTTTCGGAAAAGAGCGCATGAAGCCCGGACCGGAAACAGAGGAGTAACGGCGGGACCCCCCGCAGACGTATCGACACTCAGGTCGCTGATCCGAAAGCATGTCGGCGGAAGAGAAGAGGAGCCGCAGACGGTTCGGAACATGACAGGGATCCGATGGGCGATCGGCCGGAACCCGTTCCGGCGCAGGGAACGGGTTCCGCGGCCCGGTTTCATACCGGGCTGTTTTTTTGAAACAGAAGTTGCCGGCTTCAACCGGCACCAGCATAACGGACGGCCCAGGCAAGCCATTTCTCCGACGGCAACGCCATGACCGGTCCCAACTCAGGAACAGCAGATGCCGAAATTGACGGTACAGGCAAAACAGGTTCTGAATGAAACCATGCGCGCAGCCATGCGTCGGGAGACGCTGACGCTGCTGCGCACCCTTCCGGCCGAAAGCCTGACCATGGAACTGCTGGCGGAACGGCTCGGCGTCGCCAAAGGCACGTTGTACAACTACTATCAGAATAAACAGGAACTGATCGCCGATGCCCTGCACGGCATCCACCTGCAGGTGGCGGATGAAATCGAAGCGGTCGCTTCCGACCCGACCATGACGCCGGATGAACGGATTCTGAGTTATACCGGAATTCTTTTTGAAAACTTCGACCGTTATCGGGAAATCTACGCCACGGTCTGCAGTACCGAAAAGGAGATCGACTTTCAGGACCGCCAGCGGGCTCAAAACATCAAAAGTTTTCTGGACGGCTTCGCCGGAGAACTGGTTCGCGGCGCGGAAACCGGACTTTTTTCCCCCATCGCCGATCCCGCCGCCGCCGCCATGGTGCTGTACAGTACGGTGGTCGGCATGATGCGACTGGTGTTTTTCAGAGAGGCCTGTTACCGGATCGACGAATGCCGGACGATTTTCCGCAACGTTGTCATTCACGCCCTGTACGCCCCCGGAAAGGAACCCCGCACATGAAGGAACCGGAAGAACGCACCGCACGCCACGGACTGCTGCTGACCATCACCGGCAACGGCAAAGGCAAAACCACTTCCGCCCTGGGCAATGTCGTCCGCGCGCTCGGCTGGGGCTGGCAGGTGGGCGTGCTGCAATTCGTCAAGGACGAGCGGGAGACCGGGGAACGGCGCTTCTTCCGGGAGCTGCGACATCCCGGATTGAGCTTTCTTCAGGTCGGTCGCGGTATGAGCTGGCAGCCCGGCGATCATGCCGCCGCCGCCCGGCACGGATGGGAACTGGCACTCGACGCGCTGTATTCCGGACGCTTCGACCTGGTGGTGCTGGACGAACTCAACATTGCATTGCACTACCACTGGCTGGAAACCGCCGCGGTCGTGGCCGCGTTGCGCGAACGCCCCGCCTGGCTGCATGTCATCGTCACCGGCCGCCACGCCCCCCCGGAACTGCTGGAAATTTCCGACCTCGTGTCCGAAATCCGCGAAATCCGGCACCCGTTTCAACAGGGAATCGCCGCCCAGGCGGGGATCGATTACTGACTCTGCCGCAGCATTCAGGGGTGAACGGCGGCAGGCACGCCGTCCGGCTTCTCCGGCCCCAGATAACGGCGGAAGAATTCGGCCACACGGGGCGCGCAGCTGGTGCCCCCGGAAGCACCTTCCTCGATCACCATGGCCAGCGCATAGGTGCGCCCGGCCCGCGTCCCGAAGGCGATGAACCAGGTGTTCTTCCAGCGGTTTTCACGCGAGCCGACTTCCGCGGAACCGGTTTTTCCATACAGCGTGATGGCGGGATTGTCCGCGCGCCGCCCGCTGCCCTCCCGCGCGTGCACCACCTGAAACATTCCCTGACGCACCACCGCCAGATCCGCTTCCGTGGTCGCCAGATGTCCGACCACTTCCGGGCGGCGTTCCCAGAGCACGCCGCCCTGCTGGTTGACGAGAGAAGCGGCCAGATAGGGTTTCATGATCTTACCGCCGTTGGCCAGCGCCGCCGTGTAAACCGCCGCCTGCAGCGGGGTCAGCAGGATGATCCCCTGCCCGATGCTGAGCTGCGCGGTATCGAAACGGTTCCAGCCGCTGCGGTAATAGCGGCGTTTGTATTCCACGGTGGGGGCGACCCCGCGGCTGTCCGTCAACTCCAGACCGGCACGACGGCCGATCCCGGCGGAATTCAGCATCTCGGCAATGGCGGCGCGACCGATTTCACAACCGGCCTCGATGAAATAAACGTTGCAGGACTTTTCCAGAGCCTCCACCAGATCCAGCTCCCCGTGCCCGTAACGCGCGGCGCAGCGGATGCCGCCGGTTCCGATGGCCGCGCGCCCGGTACAGTTGATCTTCCGCTGCGGGTCGGCGCCGTTGCGCAGCATGGCCAAAGCCACCAGCGGCTTCAGAATCGATCCCGGCGTATACGTCCCGTTGATGGCCCGGTTCAGCAGCGGTCGCGCCGGGTCGTGCAGCAGCGACGAATAATAGTCCTGCGGCAGATACGGCGTATACCGCGAAAGATCAGGAGACGGAGAGGAAGCCATCGCCAGCACCGCACCGGTATCCGCGTCCAGCAGCACCAGCGCACCGCGTTCGCCCCGCAACGCCTGTTCCGCCAGGGCCTGCGCCCGGGAATCCAGAGTCAGAATCAAATGCTGTCCGTCCACGGGATCCCGGGAGGCGAGCGCGTTATTCCGGATGAACCCCTGACTGTCCACCTGAACCAATGCAAATCCCGGCGTACCGCGCAGTCCGGCGTTCCGCCCCGCTTCGGGATCCGGCCGGTCGAACGTCCGCTCCAGCCCGGCCCGCCCGATCAAATCCGGCACATAATAGAAAAAAACCTCCCGGTCCCCGGCGGAACGCGGATTCTCCCGACCGGTATAACCGATCAGGTGCGCCGCCAGTTTGCCGCACGGATAGCTGCGGGCGTCGTCGGCCTCCAGCCCGATGCCGTCGAACCGGCGGGTCAGCGCCAGCGCCGGAGCGGCTTCCTCCGGCGTCAAGCCGCCGAATACCCGGATCGGCAGGCCGGGACGGGTATTGAGATGCCGGGTGATCTCCTCCCGCGTCAGCGGGTTTTCCCGATGCAGAGCCGCCGCCACCGCCGAAGCCGCCTCATACATATAGTCG
>CASFXO010000367.1 GCA_949298665.1 uncultured Lentisphaeria bacterium | reverse complement strand
CCAGGTGATTTTCGACCATGCCTCCTTCGCCTTTTACGAGGGCGAACGCGTAGCCCTGATCGGACGCAACGGCTGCGGAAAATCCACGTTTCTGCGGGTACTCGCCGGACTGGAGATCCCCTCCGCCGGCACCATCGCCCGGGCGCGCGGACTGCGTACCGCCCTGCTGCCGCAGGACTTCGCGCTGGATGAAAGCCTTTCCATCTCCGATAATGTCCGTACCGGACTCGGCTGGATGGAAGAGCTGCTCCTCCGCTACGATAACAGCCCCCCCGGCTCCCCCCTCCATGACGAACTCGAACATCTGCTGAATCGCCACGACGCGTGGCGTCCCGAAAGCCGTCTCGAAACCGTCATCACTCAGCTGCGTCTGCCGCCCGATTCCCGTCCGGTCGCCACCCTCTCCGGCGGCGAAAAACGCCGGGTCGCCCTCGCCCGCGCCATCGTCTCCGAACCCGATCTGCTGCTGCTGGACGAACCGACCAACCATCTGGACGTCCGCACCATCGAATGGATCGAAGATTTTCTCCACACCTGGCGCGGCAGCTGCCTGCTGGTCACGCATGATCGGTATTTTCTCGACCGCCTCGCCACCCGGATCGTCGAACTGGATCAGGGAAAATTCTACAGCTACACAGGAAGTTACGCCGACTATCTCGCCGCCCGTGCCGCCCGGGAGACCGCCGAGGATCTGCAGGAGGCCAAACGGCGAAAATTTCTCCGCGACGAGATCGAATGGGTGCGCCGTTCTCCCAAAGCCCGGCTACACCGCAACGTCGGCCGGTTGAAGCATTTCGAAGCCGTCGCCGCCCGGCAGGCGCCGGTTCGTACCGGCGAGATCGAACTGGTGATTCCGCCCCCGCCCCGGCTCGGCAATCAGACCGTTATTTTGAAAAACGTCTCCCACGCCTACGGCGACCGACGGATTCTGAAGCATTTTTCCTTTGAATTCACCCCAGGCTGCAAACTCGGCGTGGTCGGCCCCAACGGCATCGGCAAAACCACTCTGCTCCAGCTCATTACCGGCCACATCGCCCCCACGGAAGGCGAGATCAAAATCGCTCCCACCGTCCGATTCAACTACATCGACCAGTCCCGTCTGACGCTGAATCCCGCCAGAACCGTCGCGGAGGAGATCGGCGAAGACCATTCCTTCATCCAGCTCGGAGCGGAGAAAATCTCCATCTGGGGATACTTGAAACGCTTTCTCTTCGAAGATGAACGGATCAACACCCGTATCGAATACCTCTCCGGCGGCGAAAAAGCCCGGCTTATCCTCGCAAAAATCCTCAAACAGGGCGGTAATTTTCTGATCCTCGACGAACCGACCAACGACCTGGACCTCTCTTCGCTGCGACTGCTGGAGGAGGCGCTGGCGGATTTCGACGGCTGTCTGGTGGTGGTCAGTCACGACCGCTATTTTCTGAACCGGGTCTGCGACGGCATCCTCGCGTTTGAGGATGACGGAACGCTTTTTCACACGCCCGGGGATTACGATTACAATCTGTCCAAACGCCGGGAACGCCACGCAGCGGCGGCCGCTTCCGGACCGCCCCCGGCCGCTCTCCGCACCCCGGCCCCGGCGGCACCGCCGAAACCGGCATCGACCGGCAAAAAGCTCACGTTCCGGGAACAGCGCGAACTCGAAACCATCGAAGACGACATCGCCGCCGCCGAAGCAGAAACAGCGGAACTGGAGGCCGTTTTCTCGCGACCGGACTTTTTCGCCGCCTACGGCACACGCACCGCGGAACTGCAGGCGAAACTCGCCGCGGCCCGGGCTGCCGTCGCCGCGTTATACGACCGCTGGGAGGAGCTGGAACGAAAAAAGGCGGAGTCGAACCGCTGAAACCGCCGCCGGCCGGAATCGAGGTTGATTTTTCCGGGGAAGTTTCGCGAAAAGTGGTTGCAAACCTGCCCGTCAGGCAGTAAGTTCTCCCGGTATGACATCATGAACCAATCGGAGAACTGCATGAAAGCCGAATGCGCCCAACTGGCCCGCATCATCGATCAGGCCCGCGGCCTCGAACCCGCGGATCTGGTCATCCGGAACACCCGGATCTTCTGTCTGACCACCGGCGAAACGATCACCGGCGACATCGCCGTCTGCGGCGACCGCATCGTCGGCGTCGGCGAAACCTATTCCGGAAAAAACGAAATCGACGGCTCCGACCTCATCTCCGTGCCGGGTTTCATCGACGCGCACGTGCATGTCGAATCCTCCATGATCACTCCGTACGAATTCGAACACTGCGTGCTGTCGCACGGCGTCACCACCGCCTTCTGCGACCCTCACGAACTGGTCAATGTCGCCGGAGCGGCGGCGCTGGATTATTTTCAGGAGTGCGCCCGGCGCATGATCATGGATCTCCGCGTCCGGATCAGCTCCTGCGTCCCCTCCACTCATCTGGAGACCGCGGGCGGAGCGCTCTCCGCCGCAACCGTCCGCCGCTATGCCGCCGATCCCGCCGCTCCGGGACTGGCCGAATTCATGAACGTGCCCGGCGTGCTCCATAAAGATCCCGAAGTGCTCGAAAAACTCGCCGCCGGCACCGGCAACATCGACGGCCATGCCCCCCTTCTCGGCGGACGGGACCTCAATGCCTATCTCGCCGTCGGAGTACGCAACTGCCATGAATGCAGTGATTGGAATGAAGCGATGGAAAAGCTGCGCAAAGGCATGCAGATTCTGATCCGGGAAGGCTCGGTCGCCCGCAATCTGGATACGCTTCTGCCGCTGATCAACGTGCAGAATGCACCATTCCTCTGCTTCTGCACCGATGACCGCAATCCGCTGGACATTGTCCATTCCGGCCATCTGGACCGCATGATTGCCCGGGCCATCGCCGCCGGGGCCGATCCGCTGGCGGTTTACCGGATCGCCTGTCACTCGCCCGCGCTGCACTTCGGGCTGCGCGACCGCGGCCTGCTGGCGCCCGGATTCCGGGCGGATATCGTGCTGCTCTCCGATCTGGAACAATGCCGGGTGGCGCAGGTAATCAAAGACGGCCGGGTGGTGGACGACGCATTGTTCGCCGCGCGTCCTCCGGCGCCCTCGCCCGCGCCGTTCCGGCACTCGGTCAAACGGGATCAAGTCTCCGCCGAAGCGTTCCGGGTGCGTTCCACCCGTCCGGAAACACCGGTGATCGGCATCCGGGAACTGTCTTTGACCACGGATTTTCTGAAATGCCGCCTCCCCTGCGAAAACGGCGAGAAACAGGCCGTACCGGAACAGGACATCCTCAAGGTCGCGGTTCTGGAGCGTTATGGACAAAACGGGCATATCGGCCTCGGTTTCGTCCGGGGCTTCGGCCTGCGTTCCGGCGCCATCGCCACCAGTATCGGTCACGACAGCCACAACCTCTGCGTGGTCGGGTTTTCGGACGAAGACATGGCCGCCGCCGTCAACGCCCTGATCGAAACGCAGGGCGGTCTGGCCGTTGCCCGGGACGGCAAGGCGGTGGATGTCATGCCGCTCCCGGTCGGCGGTCTGCTGTCGGAGAAGAGTTTTCCGGAAGTCGCCCGGGAACTGGAACGGATTCATCAATCCGCCCGCCTGACCGGCTGCCCGCTGGAAACCCCGTTCCTGCAACTGGCGTTTCTGCCGCTGCCGGTCATTCCCTTTCTGCGGATCACCGACCGCGGGGTGGTTGATGTGGAAAAATTCACCCTGATCGAGGTTTGACATCATGAAGATGTTGATCACACCGGAGGAAATTTCCCGGCGGGTAACCGAACTGGGCGCGGAACTGACCGAATTCTATCGGGGCAGAGAGCTGACCGCGGTGGTCATCCTGAACGGCGCACTGTTTTTCGGCGCGGACCTGGTCCGGCGGATTGAACTGCCGCTCCAAATCGACAGTTTCGCCGCCTCCAGTTATGCCCACGACCGCAGCACCGGCACCCTGACGGTGCGCGCCCCCCAGAAACTGCCGGTGCGCGGCCGCCATGTACTGCTGATCGACGATATTCTGGATACGGGTTTTTCGATGCGCTGCGCCATCGCCCATTTCCGGGAACTCGGCGCGGCAAGCGTGCGCAGCTGCGTGCTCATGAACAAACACATTCCGGAAAAATGTCTGGCCGACGCCGACTGGACCGGATTCCACATTCCCGACCGTTACGTCGTCGGTTACGGACTGGATTCCGAGGAACGGTACCGGAACCTGCCCGGCATCGCCGTGCTGGACGACTGACCCCGCACTTCCCCGCAAAGGAAAACACTTCCATGACCGACCGCCTCGCCGTCACCGTTCTCGTCGACAACCGCGCCGCGCCGCCTCTGGTCGCGGAACACGGGCTGGCGCTGCTGCTGGAATGGAGGGCGGAATCTTTTCTCTTCGACACCGGCGCAGGCGGCGCGCTGCTCCCGAATCTGGCGCAAATGCGCATCACGCCGGAGACCGTTTCCCGCGTCGTGCTTTCCCACGGGCACAACGACCACACCGGAGGCCTGTGCCATCTGACGCCGGAGGAGATCTGGTTCGCCCCCGGCATCGCCGTTTCCCGCTGCAGCCGTCATCCCGGCCAACTGCTCCGGGATCTTTCCCTGCCGGAGGACGGACGGCGCGTGCTGCGGCAGGCCCGGCGGCACGAGGTGCGGGATTTTACGGAAATCCGGCCGGGGCTGTTTCTGACCGGCCCGATCCCGAGACATTCCGGAGAGGATTGCGGGGGACCGTTTTTTCTGGATCCGGACGGCATTCAACCGGACCGGATCGCCGACGAACAGGCGCTGCTGAGCGCCGACGGCGCGCTGGTACAGGGTTGCTGTCACGCCGGCATCATCAATACTCTGAACTATTGCCGCGCCCGGAAGCCGGAAATCACCGTGCGTACGATCATCGGCGGGCTGCATCTGCGCCACGCCGCGCCCGGGCGGCTGGCACAGACCGCCGCAGCAATCCGCCGGTACGGCATTGAAACGCTGGTACTGCTGCATTGCACCGGCGACGACAGTGCGCGCCATCTCCGACAGGCGCTGCCGGAAGTCGCCATCCTGACGCCGGAAGCGGGAGCGGTATTCCCTTCGGAAGGCAGGTCGTAAACACTGCCTTGATCGGAAAATTCGCGCCGAAAATTCTCCCCGCTCCCTTGCATCCGCTCCGGGAATGGAGTATTTTTTCCCTTACTGTTTTTCATCATGCGGAGTAAAACATCCTATGGCGAAATCGGATCCATCAGTCATCATCACATACTTCTATCCGGAAGACACGCCGCTGCGTCGGCTGCTGCTGCGGCATTCGCTTCAGGTTCGGGACAAGGCGCTGGATCTGCTGCGCCATCCGGGCCGCATCGGACCGGCACCGGACGCGGCGCTGGCGGCCGCCGGAGCCATGCTTCACGACATCGGCATTGGGGCCTGCCATGCTCCGGGCATTCTCTGCATGGGGGATCAACCCTATCTCGCCCACGGGATCATCGGCGCCCGGATGCTGCGCGAATACGGCAAAAACCACGGTCTGGACCTGGAGCCGT
Organism: uncultured Lentisphaeria bacterium; assembly: GCA_949298665.1. GTDB lineage: Bacteria > Verrucomicrobiota > Lentisphaeria > Victivallales > Victivallaceae > CALXOD01. The sequence continues at coordinate 718 of CASFXO010000367.1, read as the reverse complement.
TCGCCCGGATCTGCGAGCGCCACACCGGAAGCGGCCTGACCGCGGCGGAGATCCGCGCCGGAGCGCTGCCGCTGCCGGAACGGGATTTTCTGCCGGAAACACCGGAGGAACAGCTGATCTGTCTGGCCGACAAATTCTTTTCCAAATCCGGCGACATGCGGGAAAAATCCCTGTCGCACATCCGGCGCTCCATGCAGAAGTTCGGCCCCGCCCCGCTGGCCCGTTTCGACGCTCTCTGCCGTGCCTTCGGACTCCGCCCGGACGAGAACGATTAAAAACGGTTACAACGAGTCCCGTCCCGCCACCGCCGCAGCCGCCACCGTCCGGAGGAACGCCGCATCATCCACGTCGAGATTTTCCGGAACCCAGGAGATTTCCGTTACCGGCCGTTCAAACAGAAAGGCGAACCAGACGCAGGCCTGCAGATACTGCCCCCGGCAGTTGAGATGAATCAGATCCCGCCGCAGCCGCCAGTGTCCCGCCTCGTCGCGTTCCCAGAAGCAACGGCCCACCACCGCGCCCGCCTGGGGCGGCAGGTCCGGCCAGCGCAGCGTCCGCAGCAGTTCCTGCGGATACGGGCGGAATGCCCGGTCCCCCTGCGCCCGGCGCGCCAGCTGCACCGCGTCCCCCGTCGGAATCATCCGGACGTCGAGCTCCCGCGCCAGACGCCGGTATTTCTCCGTTAAACGACGGTACATCTCCTCCTGATCGATGCCCC
>CASFXO010000366.1 GCA_949298665.1 uncultured Lentisphaeria bacterium | reverse complement strand
CTTGCCGTTCACCAGAATGGTGTTGTGCGCCACCGTCTGGGTGGAATAACCATTGAAATGCGGACTGCCCCACCAGTCGTAATAACCGCCGTCAATGGCCAGCTTGTCGCCGTAGGCGTTGATCACGAAACTGTTCTGGTCGGCATGCTGATGTCCGGCAAAAAACTTTCCGGCATGAAATCCCACCGCCACGTTTTCCCGTCCGTCCGGCAGAAACGTATTGAACAGCGTCACCCCGATATGCGGATAGTGCACCGATTGCGGAATCGCCACCGGCGGCTCCGCCCGGAGCGCCCGGTCTCCCGGCATCCCCGCATACCAGAGCGCGACGGCGTCCCCGCTGTGCCGCGCCAGCTTGCCGGTAAAGGCGCGGGCCGCCGGCCCCATCTGTCCGTGATTGAGCGTTCCATTGTCGGCAAACGCGATCTGATACCCTTCCTGCGGCGCACTGTACAATGGAAAACGCGCCGTTCTGGCCAGCCAGGGATGACGATACAGGTCCAGCGGCGTCACCGCCCGCGCAAGGTCCACGAACTTCAACGCCAGCCCGGTCCCGTAACTCCAGTATGCCATCCCTTCGTTGTTCTCCCCGTCGAACCCGAGCGACGGCAGAAACCGGTAGGCGAACATTTTTGCCGCGAAATCAAACCACTCCGCCGCTTCCGGCCACGCTGCCAGCCCGACGGCGGCGAAGGCAATCGCCTGTACCCGGTCCCAGGAATGATTCTGCGCTTCATTCCCGCGGAAGGGATTGGAGTCCTCCCAGTACTGCCGCCCCCGCGCTTCAATGGCGGCGGCCACGACTTTGCGTTCCTCCGGCGTCATGCTGTGCCAGGCGGCGTCGTAACACCAGACCAGCCCGGTCAGCAGATTGGCGGCCTGAAGATCGCAATGTTTCATATGACTGCCGTTGTTCGGATCCCAGGTCCGGGCAACGGCAAGGGCAAGTTCGCGGGCCTTGTCGATGAAATCCCGCCGCCCGGTCAGAACGGCGGCCTGCCCGATCAACGCCATCTTCCGGCCCGCCGGCGTGATGATGCCGTCCGCAATGGTGCCGTACCACTCGATCCGGGCACGGATCCGCGGATCGGCTCCTTCCCGGTAAGGCTGCGGATCCGGCGGCAGTTGAAAGTCCAGTTCCCTCTCCGCCGCCACGGCCGCCGCTTCGGCGTTCCCGCCGAACTGCTCCCGCGCCAGCGGCAGCAGCCGCGGATGGGGAGTCTTCGCCAATTGCGCGAAATCATACGCCGGCAGTTCCCAGGTGTGGGCCGGGTCCGGCACCACCACCCGGTCGCGTCCCGCCACGGTTTCGGACGGCAGCGCGGTCGCCTGCCAATAGTACAGCCCCGGCGCCAGGACCTCCGGAGAAACGACAAAATTGAACGGCGTTTCCACCGTCACGGTCTTCCCCGCCGGAAACGCGGGGTCGGTGGAATACTCCAGGCGGTAGCCCTGCGCCCCTTTCACCCGCTCCCAGTTGAAAAGCACCCGGGCGCTGTAGGAAACCCGTACACCCGCCAGCGGATTGTAGCGGGGATCCTTCTCTATCCGGAGATTCCGCACCTCCAGCGTCATTTTCGTCGGAGCGTTGCTCTCCGAAAGACGACCATACAGGTTGATCCGGTCCAACACGTCCCCTTCCCCCCAGAATTCGTTCCGGGTACTCTTCAAACCGGAAAAGGAGACCTGCGCCTGACGCCATTGCGCGGACGCCGGAAAACGGTGAAACGTCATTCTCCTGCGCGCGTCAAACAGGTTAACCCCCAGATAACCGGGGTCCACCCCTTCCGGTCCGGAATTCCGGTATTCAAAGCGCAGCACCAGATCCGGAGCATAAGGCACCCGGCCCGGGTTCAGCGACAGGACGCAAGAACGGGACGGCACGGTATTGGTCGCGCGCAGGTAATCCTTTTCCGGAGTCACCGACACGTCTCCGGATGCATTGATCCGGATCCCGCCGCCGTCCTGAATGCGACCGTTCTTCACCTCCAGCGCCCGCAGCGGCGCCTCCGCACGCAACTCCGCGCCCGCCAGCAGCGTCGCCAGAAGCGCTCCCCGAAAAATCCGATTCCAGCTCATGGGTTTCCGACTCCTCTCCCCCCTCAGGGCACCAGATAGGTGGACATATCGCCGCTGACCAGCTGATTCACCGTGAACGGCACGCCCAGAGAATTGTACTGCATGGAATTGACGTCGTTGAATCCGTGGCGCTGGACCGCCTGCACGTGGCCGTCCATGAACAACACGTTGGCCCGGTCGTTGTGAACCAGCCAGGTCCGCCCGTAGCTTTCCCCCACATAAGGCGCGCCCGTGCTCCAGAAGAGCATGCGGCTCATCGGATTGCCGGCGCCGATGCTGTACGAGCAGGCGACATAGCCGAACTTGCTGAACCCTCTTTTCTGGTAAATGCCCGTTTTGAAGGAAATCCCCTGAGTGTTGGTTACGGCGTAAGCTGCGCCGTAAGTTTGATTGAGGAGATTCCAGGACTCGTTGCCGAGATTGTAGTTCTTGAAACCGGGGCAGAGCAGCACCCCGGATTTGGTAACCAGACCATCCCAGTAGAGGCGGGCGGCCCAGGTGCAGTGCGTGCCGTTTTTCAGCGAATCCGAAGTGTTGTTGGAATTCGGCGAATAAAAGAAATCGTCGTTCTGCTGCAGGTAGAAACCGATGGCAAGTCCGACCTGTTTCTGGTTGGACATGCATTTGGTCGCCGTGGCCCGGTCGCGCGCTTTGCCGAGCGCCGGCAGCAGCATGGATGCCAGAATCGCGATGATCGCAATCACCACCAACAGTTCAATCAGTGTAAATCGTCTGCTCATGAAAAAAATCCCCCGTGCGTTGAAATTGATTAATTCGCCGGACATTCCAACAAGCCATACTCTATAGTATAGCTGATTTACGACGGGAACCAATTGCAAAACGGAAGAGTTTTTTATCATTTCAGCCCCCCGGTACCGAAACAAAGGGATTTCAGCGTGTTCCGATTTGCGTTTCCCGCCGAACCGGGTTATACTTGTTGCAGGCAGTGGGGACAAGGCATGAGCACATCTGCGAATTTTCCGATCAAACTGTTGTATTGGGGCGCCGGAACAGAAAAAAATCTGGACGGGAAACCCCATCTGCATTCATTTTTTCAGCTGGAAATCTGCCGAACAGGGCGAATCGTCGGTATTTCGGCAAATGGTGCAATGGCGTTGGAGCAGGGAGAGTTCTGGCTGATTCCGCCGGAAACGCCGCACAGTTTCCGGCCGTCCGGCACGTCCGCATCTTACTACAGCGTCAAGTTCCGGGCGGAAAGCTCGCTCCGCACCGCCGGGCGCAACGGTCATCCGGTAGCGGATTACCACGTGAACGCGATTGTCCGGCTGCTGGACGATGCCGGTCAGACGGCGCGACTGGACTTCGTTTCCGAAACCATTCTGGGGCAGCATCTGTGGTGTCTGCTGGCCACTCTGGACGCCGATACGGGCAGCGGCGGACAGGAATCCCCCTTTCTGCTGCGCCAGAAGGAATTCATCTCCCATCACGGAGCCGCGGCCAACGTCACGCGCCTGGCGGAAGAGGAAAACATGTCGCTTTCTCAGTTCAAGAAACATTTCCGCAGGGAAAGCGGCGGCCGGACCGACATCAAGCGCTTCATCGACGAACTGCTGATCCAGTGCGCCGTCGGACACCTGATTTATTCTCCGGGCAATCTTACGGAGATCGCCCGGCTGATGAACTTCCCCACCATCTACGCCTTCTCGCGCTTTTTCAAATCCCGCACGGGCGTTTCGCCGCTGGAATACCGCAACCGGCATCGCCGCTGACGTTCTCTCGTCCGGGGGGGCTTTCGGCGCATTCCCGTCAGGAGTTCATTCCTGCGACACCGGGTCCGGCCACTTCAGAAATCCGTTCCAGCAGCGGAAGGCGTGTTTCTCCCGCGCCGTCACCGAACCGGAAAGCCGCCGGGAATACTCCTCGGTCCACTCGTCCGAAGAAGGCGCATACGAATACAGCATTCCCTCCGGATACAGTTGAAATGCCAGATATCCGTTCGGATACTGCGTCGTCTGCGGGCAATTGATCTGAGGCACCCGGTTGTTGATTTCCGTCATGGATGCAAGGTTCTTGTGCCCGACCAGCACGATCGCCCGGGCGGAGCCGATCCGCTCCAGCATGGCGCGGCAGGCCGGCTGGTCCGCGTCCTTGATCGCGGCATCCGGATCGGTGATGTGGTCGTCCTTCACCAGCTGATAATGCGAAAGAATCAGCGCCGGTTTCGCCGGATCGAGACGTTCGATCGCCGCGCTGTTGCCCGGTTTGTTCAGCTTGCCGTCGCCGGTGTCCAGACGGATGATCTGGATGCCGTTTCGTTCCTCCCGGCCGGAGGGTTCCCCGAAAAGTTTCTTCCACTCCGCCGCGAATTCACGCGCATAAAGCCGGTCGTGATTGCCGGGAACCGCGACCATCGCAAAAGGCGCGTCGTTGAAAATCTTCCGGAACTGCTTCAACTCCGACGCCCGACTGCGGTCGGTTACGTCGCCGGGCAGCAGCAGCAACTGTGCCCGGTCTTTTTCCAACTCCGTCCGCACGTTCCGGAGAATGGCGGCGGAGCGCGAATGCAACCGCATTCTA
>CASFXO010000365.1 GCA_949298665.1 uncultured Lentisphaeria bacterium | reverse complement strand
CATGACTCCTCCGTTCGGGTTTGCGTTAATGCATAAGTTTCTTCCTGATCGCCGCGAGTTCCGCTTCCGCGTCGGTCAACAGCTCCGCCACCAGTTCCCGGACCGGCATGATCCGGTCCACCAGGCCGACGGACTGTCCGGCCATGAGCGAACCGTTGTCGATGTCCCCTTCGACCACGGCGCGGCGCAAAGCGCCGACCCAGTACTTTTCCACTTCCTCCTGGGCTTCCTGTCGATGAATCGTGCCGGCTTCCAGTTCCCGCAGCAGCCGCAGCTGGAGCGCACCGAAATTGGCCATGCCCTTGTTGCGCAGAGAGCGCACCGCCACCACCGGCAATTTGGAGTCGTACTGCGGCGTTGACATCGCATCGCGGGCCTGAGCCCGGATGAACGCGTCCTTGAAATTCGCATGGGCCCGGCATTCCTCGGTCATGACGAAGCGGGTCCCCAGCTGCACCCCGGCCGCGCCCATCAGCAGCATGTGCGCCATCATCTTGCCCGTCCCGACGCCGCCGGCCACGAACATCGGAATCTGCTCCGAAAACCGGAACAACACCTGCTGCAGCAGCACCGTGGTCGCCACATGACCGATATGACCGCCGGCCTCGCTGCCTTCAAGAATGATGGCATCCGCGCCGAAACGAATCATCCGTTCCGCAATCGAGATCGTCGAGGCGAAACACATCACCTTCGCGCCGGTGGCCTTGGCCGCCTCCACTTCCTTTTCCTTCGGGAAGGAGCCGGCGAAAACGATATACGGCACCTTCACCTCCGCCAGCATCGCCAGGTGGTCCCGATACGCGGGAGCAATGGTAATGAGATTCACGGCGAAGGGCTTGTCGGTCAATTCCCGTACCTGTCCGATCTGCTGTCTCAAGATATCGGTCGGCGCATTGCCGCCCGCCAGACAGGCGAAGCAGCCGTGGTTGGCGACGGCGGCTACCAGATTCGGTTCGGATACCCAGGTCATGGCGCCGCAGATAATCGGATAGTCCACCTGCAGAAATTCCCGGCCGCGCTGCATCAGCGGCGACAAAAGTTCCAGATTGCTCATGTTTCTTCCTGTTGTTTGCTCATTGATGTTTTTTCACCGGGAAGAGCCGTCGCAGCATCGCATCCCGCCGTCTTCCCATGTCCGCGATACCGGTCGCATTAAGACCGGCCCCGCCGGTTTTCCCAATCGGGGGAAAACATTAATATAAAGGTCCGGAGCCGTTTTTTCAAATTTCCTTTCCGGCCTCATTCCTCCAGATAGCGTTTCTCCGTCTCATCCAGAAACGCCGTCACGGCCCGACCGGCCGCCTCATCCGGCGCGGCCGCCTCCTCCAGTTCCCGTCGGAAAAGGACATAAGGCCGGACCCGGTCTTTTTCCATCTTTTCCAGCAGCTTTTCCACCGCCGCCTGATGTTTCAGCGCCCCTTCCAGTTCCGCCAATGTCTCGCGCAACTGCGGCACGCCTCCGGAAAAGGCGGACCCGGTCTGCTGCTCGATCGCGGCCGCCAGCTTTTCGGCATACGGCAGCACATCCCCAGGCAGTCCCGCACCGAATTCGCGCAACGCCGCCGCCAGGCGCCGCTGCAGCAGCACCGCCGACGGATGCTCTTCCGCCAGCAGCTGCGGGAGATCCAGAAATGTCCCCTTGCGCTTTGCTCCGGACGCCTTGCCGTCCTTTCCGACCGCCGCGTATTCAAATTGCAGAATTTCCGGCAGCAGCTTCAGGGAAAACGTCCCGGGGCGCGGCGTGCGGCTGTTGAACGCCGCCCGGTCCGCCGCCCAGGCCCACAGCTGCTGCTCCGACATTCCCGGACGAACCGCCCCCAGACGCCGCCCGATCGTCGCCTCATACACCTCCTCCGCACGCCGGTTGCTGTTCAGACAGCCGACGGCGTAATCCCCGAGCGCGTTGTCCCGGACCGAGGAATATTGCGCCGCGGTTTCCAGCATGAAGCGGTACAGTTCCCGCATCCCTTCCAGCGCGGCCCCGGAGAAATCCGCCGCCCGAAAACCGGTCAGTCCCCGAAAATCCGGCAGATGTCCGGCCTGAATCAGCGCCTGAAGCAACGGGTAATAATGCACATTCCGGGCAATCCGCCCGGACCCGTGATTGGCGGCCAGCACTCCGTCCAGTCCCATGATCACCCAGTCCGGCAACTCCCGGACGCCTCCGGCACTGTCGAAACGCGCCAGCAGGAGCAGCCCGGTCAGGCGGCGGCGGAAGGGAAACTGCTCCGCAGCCCGGTAAAAATGATCTCCCAGCAATAATTCCGTACGCTGTTCCATGCGCCGCAGCACAGCGACATCCGCCCCCCTCTCCGGGGACAGGACAATCCGCAGACGTCCGCTCCGCACCGGGGGGGCGTGAAACAGCCGCCCGAGCTCCCGGTCCAGCTCCCGCAGATACTCCAGTCCCGCATCGGCACGATCGGCAGCGGCAACGTACAGAATTTCGGTCCCGGAAGAGGTGCGGATCGTCGCCGGCTCCGCCGCGCCGGCGATTCCGGACGCGACCATCAGCAACATTGCCACTCCCCTGCGCCACCCAGCGCCCATATCCATGCCCCGCTCCTGTTTTTTTCAATAAAAAGGTCCCGAAAAATCCATTGCCGCCGGTTGTTTTTCCCCGCATTGCGGTGTACTTTACCGGCGACAGGAATATAGTTCAAAACCCATGGAAAAACAACCCCCCCGATGAAAAATAAAATCCAGGAGTTCTACCCGGTCGCCCTCACCGTCGCCGGCAGTGATTCCGGCGGTGGCGCGGGCATTCAGGCGGACTTGCGCACCTTCAACGCCTTCGGCGTCTTCGGCTGCTCCGCCGTCACCGCCGTCACCAGCCAGAACCCCGGCGAAGTCCGCCGGATCGACATCATCCCGGCGGACGGCGTCCGCACTCAGATGGCCGCGGTGCTGGACCGCTTCCAGGTCGGCTGCGTCAAAACCGGCATGCTTGCCGAACGCTCCGTCGTCCGCGCCGTCGCCGCGGAACTGCGCCGCCGCCGATTGCCGCTGGTCGTGGATCCGGTCATGGTCGCCACCAGCGGCGCGGTCCTGCTGGCGGCCGATGCCGTGGAAGCGGTTTCCGCGGAACTGCTGCCCCTGGCCGACTGGATGACGCCGAACCTGCCGGAGGCGGAACTGCTGCTCGGGCGCTCATTGCAGGACGAAAACGATTATCGCCGCGCCGCCGCCGACTGTGCCCGGGAGTGGAATTGCCGCTGCCTTCTGAAAACCGGACACGATCCACATGCGCGCGAGGAAGCGGTGGACTATCTCGCCATGCCGGACGGAGAATTGTATGCCATCGCCTCACCACGCATCGATGAACACGGTGCCGCCCACGGCACCGGCTGCACACTGAGCGCGGCGCTGGCGGCGGAACTGGCCATGCGCGCCCCCTGGAAACGGGCCGTCTGCGCCGCCAAGGCCTTCGTGCTGGGTTCTCTGGCGGAATCGGTCGCCGTCGGTAAAAATCTGGAAGCCATGTATCCCCCGGAAGACGATTATCAGCCGCTGGTCCGGCTGACCCCCATCAAGCAGGTTCAAAAATGAAAACGATCATGATTCCTTCACGGTTCCGCACCGCCGTGCTGCTGGCGACATTGCTGCCGCTTACCAGTTTCGCCCTGAATGGCCGGATACGTTCCCTGGACACCCCGGAAGGCCGCTATCTGCGGCTCGACGATCTGGAAGAACAGTGGCCCATGCGTCACGAAACCACCGGCGACAATCGAATTCTCCTCGGCGACCGGAAATACCGGTTCGAACTGACCGCAGGCAGCCGGGGAGCCCGGCTCAACGGCACGCTGCTTTACCTCCATCATCCGCCGGTGCGCGACCCGGAAGGCAACTGGTTTCTGCATCGACTCGACCTGGAACGAAGCCTGGCGTCCTATTTTCGAACGGACAGCCTTTATCCGGATCCGGTGCGGCGAATCATGATCGATCCCGGGCACGGCGGTTCCGACCCCGGCGCGCGGGGGCAGACGCTGCTGGAAAAGGAGGTGAATCTCGCAGTCGCCCGACAGGTCGCGGCACGACTCCGCGCAGCCGGATTCGATGTCGTCATGACCCGGGACGACGATTCCGAACCGAGACTGACCGAACGCTCCGCCCTGGTCCGGAGCGTCAACGCCGATCTCTTCGTCTCCATCCATCAGAATGCGGCGACCAACCGCAACGCCGCGGGCATTGAGACGTTCTGCGTCACGCCGCCCGGCGCGGAAAATCCCGACGACCCCATGAGCCGCCGGAAAAACGACTGCCCCGGACACCGTTTTGAACGTAATTCCCTGCGCCTGGCGGCCGGCATTCAATCCCGGCTGCTGCAGAATACCGGCGCACTCGACCGCGGCGTCAAACGCGCCCGCTTCTGGGTGCTGCGCATGAGCGACTGCCCCGCCGTCCTGGTTGAATGCGGGTTCATCTCCAACGCCGGGGAAGAGCAGAAACTGGCGCGGGACGATTACCGGGAACAACTGGCCGAAGCCATCGCATCCGGCATTCTGCAGTACTGCCGGGAACTGGAGGAACTGTGAGACGCCGACGCCTGCCGATCATCGCGGCGCTGCTGCTTCTGGCGGTACCGTCCGTCCTCCGGGCCGATACCATCACCGCCATGGGACGCCGTTATGTCTCCATCCGGGATGTCGCGGCGCGATATGGGATGACCCTCCTGGATCAGGGGTACCGCGTCATTCTGAGCGGAACCGGCAAACGGGCGGAACTGTATCCGGACAAGCGTCAGGCGTATTTCAATTACGTGCCGGTTTCCCTGAGCTTCGCACCGCTGAAAAAGGGTCGGCTTTACGTCAGTCAGACTGATCTTCTGACCACGCTGGATCCCCTGCTGAACCCGGCCTGCGTGCCGCGCCATCGGATTTACACCATTGTTCTGGATCCCGGGCACGGCGGCAAAGACCACGGCGGCATCGGCGCCCGATATCGGGAAAAAAACATCACGTTGCAGCTGGCGCGGAAAGTCGGCGATCTGCTCCGCCGTTCCGGGTACAACATTCTCTATACCCGCAGCGGCGACCAGACCCTGACGTTGAAACAGCGCAGCGCTTTCGCCAACGCACGCAAGGCGCAGCTGTTCCTCTCCCTCCACGTCAACGCCGCCGGCGACCGCTCGGTTACCGGCATCGAGACCTATGCCATCGCACCGTCCGGTACGCCGTCCACCGCCGCCCGGCAGGCGGACTCCGATCGTTACGTCGGCAACCGCTACGACCGCTACAACATCCTGCTGGCGGCCTGCATCCATCGGAAAATGATTCTCGGCACCAAAGCGAAGGACCGGGGCGTCAAACGCGCCCGCTTTCAGGTTCTGCGCAACACCAACTGCCCCGCGGTCCTGCTCGAAATCGGATTCATCTCCAACAGCGCCGAAGAGCGCAAACTCGGATCGGACGCCTACCTCAATACGCTGGCCCGCGCCATTGCGGACGGCGTGCTGCAATACCACCGGACCATCGTCAAAAACCAATAAGCCAGACCGTATATCCCAGATAAAGCAGTAGAAAGACCGCCCCTTCCCGGCGACTGAGCGTCAACCGGCTGCGCATGAAGGGCAGCAGCAACGCGGTCACCGCGATCAGCATGCCCCAGTCCACCGGATGAATCCCTTCCGACCGAACGGGCCGGATCAGTGGGGACAACCCCATGATGCCGAGAATATTGAAGATATTGGACCCGACCACGTTGCCGATCGCGATGTCCTGCTGCCGGCGACAGGCGGCCACCACCGAGGTGGCCAGTTCCGGCAGACTGGTTCCCACCGCCACCACGGTCAGCGCAATCACCGCCTCGCTGATGCCGAAAAAACGACCGAACGCCACTGCCCCGTCCACCAGCAGCCGCCCGCCGATCACCAGAGCCCCCAGCCCGACCACGACCAGCAGGATGCAGCTGCCCCAGGATTTCAGACGGCGACCGAGACCGGCGATTTCCTCTTCGCACTCCTGCATCAGGGGTTCGTTGCCGCTTTCGCGGCGTGCGGCATAAACATTCCAGAAGGTATAGGCGATCAGCCCGCAGAAAAGGATGCCGCCGCACCAGCGGTTCAGTCCACCGATGCCGTACCCCATGGCGGCGAAAACCAGCGTCAGCATCAGCAGCAACGGCCCGTCGAAGCGCAGCAGCTGCGTCTTCACCTGAAGCGGCGTAATCAGAGCGGAAATACCGAGAATCAACGCGATGTTGCAGATGTTCGAACCGACCACATTGCCGACGGAGATATCCCCCTGCCCGTTCCATGCGGCTTCCACGCTGACCACCAGTTCCGGCGCGCTGGTGGCAAACGCCACCAGCGTCAACCCGATGACCAGCGGAGAAACGCCGCAGCGGGAGGCGATCCGCACCCCTCCCCGCACCAGCCATTCCGCTCCGACATACAGCAGCACCAGTCCCGCCAGCAAACACACGAACTCCGTGATCATGAATAAGTAACCTGTTCCTTTCCCTGTTGTTGCGATTATTCCCCATGCACCTTCAATGCGCCGAATCGTTCCGGCACATGGAAATCGGCTTTCGGCAACTGCGGCACGGAGCTGAGTACCGGCCGGGTGCTCTGCTGCACCCCGTAATTGTAGCGGCTGATCAGCACCGTCCACGGCACGTCCGCGGCCAGGGGACGGCCGTCCACCCCCTTCAAGGAAGTCAGCGGAATACTGACTTCGGCACTCCAGCCGCGATCAGTGTCGGTATAATCGTTGAGAGTGCCGTCGACTACCGCCGCCGTTTCCAGTCCCGGCGTGATCGGTGCGTCAAATATCGGCGCCATGCCGTAATACCCCCGGCTGGGGAAAAAATAAACGGTTTTATGTCCGCGCGGCGTCACATAAATCTCCCAGTAACACGACGCATTTTCCGGCTTGATGAAAATCTCCGCCAGATCCCCCATCAGATAATGACGCTGCTGATCCCGGTCCCCATGCGCCTGCACGTCCCGATCCTGAAATTCAATCCCGACGTAAAGCCGCTTTCCATCGCGCAACAACCGGACGGAGCCGCTTTCCCATTCCTCTTCCGGCAGCACCGCGTCCTGCAACGGCTTCAACCGATAGATGACGGCATCGCGCCACGCCGGTTCATCGAGCTTGCCGTCCACGACGATCGGAGCCTCGATCCTCAGTGCCGTCAGAACCGGACGCTCCGGCGGCGGCGCTGCCGCCGTTTCCCCATGACGGCAACCGCCGCAGTTCACCGTCAGCCAGACGCCACCGGCCAGCAGACAGAATCCCCATCGCCACTGCTTGTACATGATTCGCCTCACTTCCTTGAGTTCCGGAAAATACATCCTTAAATCCGGGCGGCAAGAGCACGGATGCTCCCCGCCCGTCTCCGCAAATCCCGTTTGAATTCCGCGCCGGCCCGGTATCGCGGCAGATGAATCCCCAGCGCGCCGAGCAGCCGCCCCTCCGCATCCAGCAGCGGATACGCCACCGCATAGGTGTCGCGCGGAAAATCCTCCGCCGCCTCCGCCGCCCGGATCCGATCCAGCGCCGCATGCAGCGCGCCCCAGTCCGCGATGTCGTCCCAGCGCACCCCGGGAAAACCATGACGCGCCACATGGTGCTGCAACTCCTCCTCCGGCAGATACGCCAGCATCACCCGGGTCGTCACCAGCGACCAGGCGTCATCCGGTTCATCGGACGCCGGCAGCGCCACCACTACCTCGGACGACCCCTGGCAGCGGCACAACACCCGGCGGCGGCCGTTGACCATGGTCGTCAGCACGGCGGATTCTCCGGTCTCTCCGGCAAGCCGGACGATTTCCGGCTCCAGCAACTCGCGCAATGTCCGGCTGGCGACGGCGCGGATCATGCCGCGACAATGCGGCCCCGGCGCGTACAGCCGACCGTCCGGACGACTGACGTATCCCGCCTGTTCCATGGTTTTCAAAAGGTTGCGCAGGTTGGTGGGGCGCAGATCCAGCGCCGCGGCCATTTCGGTCAAGCCCGCTCCGGGGCGGTCGAACGACTGTTCGATCAGGTAATCCAGCGCGCTCAGGCATTTCAAAACGGACTGGACGGTACCGCTGTCTTTTTTCTCTGGCATGGGGGTTCCTGTCTATGATTCTCCCTGCATAATAATCCGTCAACCGGGTTTTTGCAAATCCTTCCCATAAAAAAACCGCCATTCCGGAACGGAACGGCGGCACAGTCTTCTCCTCCGGTTCCGCTCACGCACTTCCGGACGGCAGAACCCGCAGGAGAAAACGCATTGCTCGAAGGTGCAGGGGCGGATTTTTTCGATCTGCGGCAGCTGCCGCAGCGCTTCCGACAGATTCTCCGGCGTGATCTTCCGGGGACAGGGCACGTCCAGCGTCCAGCCGGTATAACGGCTGCCTTCGGAACCGACCAGGCTGTAGCGCTTGGCCCAGTTGCAGCGGTTGACGTCCAGTTTCCGGTAACGCTGCGGCACGCCGCCGACCGACACCCGGATCTCTCCGGCGAACGCCGCCGTCGGACATTGCGCGAAACAGTGCCCGTCGCACCCTTCGCAGCGCGCCGCGGCCGTATTCGGCAGGACCGGGTCCGGCGCCAGTTCGGCATCGGTCACGATCGCCATATAGCGAACGTTGTTGCCGTAACGCGGATTCACCACCGAACCGTTGGCGGCGATCGTCCCCAACCCTGCCGCCACCGCGGCGAAGGTATTGCAGAAGAAATCCGGCATTTCCCCACGGGGATTCATCGATACCGATCCCGTGCCGGAAAGGTCCGTGGTACAGACCGCATGGAATCCGGCCCGTTCCAGCAACCCCATCAACTTCCAGGCAAGTACCCGCAGCCGCCAGATGCATTCGTACTGTGCGAAGACATAGGGTCCCACCGCCTCCGCCGGAGTGCGCGCGACAATGTCCACATTGCCCGCCGGCAGCGGCAGACCGATCACGATCACCGACTTCGCCCCCGGTAGAAAATCCCCCGGCCCCGTCACCCGGCGGCGAACGACCGACACTTCCGGATCATACGGCTTGTAGATATCCTCCGCCTTGTTGCGGACCACGATCTCCTCCTCGCCGTCATAATGCGGACACAGTTCCGGCACCACCGCCTCCAGCCGCCCGGCATCGGAAACGCCGAAAAGGTCGCACTCCATGCGTTCCATCTCCAGCCGCAGCCGCCGCTTGAGCGCTTCCGGAGCGGCGACCACGCGCGATTCGGTCCAGCTCCATCCGGTCTCCGGCAGCGGCGCTTCGGTCAGGAACGTGGCCGTCAGCAATTCCCGATCCTCCGGCAGGCCCTGCCGCAGTTTCTCCCGGAGCATTTCCTCGGGAAAATCCAGGAACTGGCAGGAGGAGTATCCCAGGGACTCCAGCAGCCGCACCATGTCGTACCCGGCCTGCGCCGCCAGCGGTTCCCAGAAGGTAACGAACTGGTGCGTATGCGCATTGGCCTCTCCCGAAATGGTGTGTTGCGAACGGCGGCGGCAGGCGATCAGAGTGACGGCGGAACGGCTGTGCGGCAGAATGGACTCCAGCTCGATTCCCGTTTCCCGCCGGAGCTGTTCCGCGGACGACACCACCACGTGGTCCATTCCCCAGTCGGCGGCCATACCCCGGAGTTTTTCGAAAAGGCCGCGGTGCCACGACTCCACGGCGGGATTCGGCAGAAAATGTCGCAACCGACGCGGGGCATTGGTGTAATCCCGTTCCCAGGTGCGCAGCTCCCGGGGAACGCAATAACGCAGACATGACCCCATTTCGCCGCCGCGGCGGGCATGTTTGCGGGTTTCGGCCATGATCACTTCCTCGTCCACGTGTTCCGGAATCGGCAAATCCAGATCCAGGTCGAAATGTTCGCCCCAGGCACAACGCCACAGATTCTTGTCGGCATAACGGTATTCCTTGTCTTCAATCCGCACCGTCTTGTAGCCGTTCAACTCCCTGGACAGCGCTCCGGAACGACACTCCTTCCGACAGAGCATGCAGCGGTCGCACACACTGCCGGGCTCCAGCAGCGGCGACGGCGTCAGTACCGCGTCGGTAATCACCGTCACGTAACGCACCCGCGCCCCGAATTCCGGCGTAATGGCCAGCCCGTTGTACCCGAATTCCGCCAGCCCCGCGGCCACCGCGCAATGCATATGGGAGACATCCGGCGCGAACTGCTCCTGCAAATCCCGATAGCCGCGATAGCGCCAGATATTCGACGAGGCGATGCCGACGGCGCGGTACCCCATCTTTTCCAGAAACATGGCCATCCGGTAGGAGAGGTCGTCCAACCGCCAGTTGATGTGGTACTGAATCACGTAAGGCCCGATCTCCTGCGGATGCCGTAAGCCGCCGCGTTCGATGGCCGCGTCCGGGTGATGCAGCCCCAGCACGATGACCGAACGCGCTTCCGGCAAAATCCCCTGCGGACTCATCATCAGCGGCGCTCCGGCAAACCGTTCGATGTTCGCCACCCCGACCAGATCCGCCCGCAGCGTCTGAACCGCGTACTCCTTGACCGCCTGCGTGTCCTGATTGTCCACTGAAAATTGCATGATCCATCTCCTTTTAACAACAACAATTCATAATTGATGAACCATATTCATAATACATGAATTTTTATTGAAATGCAAGGAGTGTCACTCAAAAAAAGAGGAAAAAACTCCACCGGACCGGAAACGTTTTTTACGAATTGACCGGACGGTCCGGAGCCGTTCCGCTGGAGGCGCGAATCTGCAACAGGTCCGGAGTGCGTTCCTTCCGATATTCGGCGGCGACTTCCGCCGCGGTGCAGCGTTTCTCCAGCAATCCGATCATCATCCGGGCGGCCAGGCGCCCGTGCTCGAAATTCCGACACTGCAGGGCCGTAACCGGAATCTGCGCCCATCGAGTCAGTTCGGTGTCGCTGCCGGCCACCACGCTGTAATCCCGGGGAATACTCCGCCCGTACCGGAACAGGGTCTGAATGAAACCGGCGCATACCTGGTCGTTGGCCACCAGCGCGGTACAGCCGGAAAACTCCGGATGAAACAGGGCCATTTCCCCGATCTTCTCGCCACGCGTAAATTCGTCCAGCTCGGCAAAGCGGGGCGTAAAGATGATGTCCACCCCTCCCCCCGCCTCCTCCCGGGCGGCCAGCCACTCCGTCCGCCGCCGGGGATTGGAACAGGGCACCAGAATCTTCCGGTGGCCGTTGTGGCGGAGATAGCGGAAAATCTCACCGCCGCCACGGATGAAATCACTGTCCAGCTGAAACACCTCCGGATCCTCGCAATGCCCGATCACCGTAATCGGAATTCCCAGCCCCCCCAGCGTCGAACCGGTGCTCCCCAGCATCCCGGCGATGATCAGCGCGTCCACGTTGCGCTGCCGCAGCCGGGAGGGCATGACGAACCGCGCCACGGATGTCAGATCGAAACGGCTGACGCTGCAGCGGTAATCGAACTCCGCACAGGCCGCCTCGATCCCGGCCAGAATCAAACTGTAATAGCTGTTCGCCAACCCCAGCGTCGCGGCAGAGGAAACCAGATATCCCAGCTGCCGGGTCCGGCTGGTGCTGAGTGCCCGCGCCTGCGGCAGAGGAACATAATGATGTTCCTCAATGATTTTCCGGATCCGTTCGAAAGTCCGCGGATTGACCCGCCGTTTCGGGTCGTTGTTGATGACCTCGGAAACAGTGGCCTTGGACACTCCCGCCAGGGCGGCGATATCATTAATGGTGATGCGTTTTGCCGGTTCCATCATCTGTCGTTTTTTCGAGTCCGCAGTCGGATTCAGTTGGGAGGCAATATACCGTTTTGAACC
>CASFXO010000364.1 GCA_949298665.1 uncultured Lentisphaeria bacterium | reverse complement strand
GTTGACGTAGGCTTTGCTGCGCACTTCGCGGCTCATGAGTTTGACGTCGGCCACGTCGCGCAGATAGACGCGTTTGTTTTTGAATTTGCCGATTTCAAGGGCCTTGATCTGTTCGAAGTCCTTGAAGTCGCCGTTGAAGGTGACGTTTTTCTCGCCTTTGTCGAATTGAATGCGGCCCAGGGGTTCGCGGACGTTGTTCTCGCGGAGTTTGGCGACCACATCGTTGATCGAGAGGTTCATCGCGGTGAGTTTTTCGCGGTTCAGCAGCACGTGGATCTGCATTTCGTTCGCGCCGTAGACCCGGACTTCGCCGACGCCGGGAACGGAGGAGAATCGGTCCGCAATCACGTCATCAGCGTAATCGTACAGGTCATCCTGCGTGCGGTCGCCGACCAGAAACACCTGGGCCACGGTGGTGGCATTGGTGTCGATTTTGCGGATGGTCGGCTCGTTGGCGCCGTCGGGAAGGTCTTCCCGGATGCGGTTCAGGGCCTACCGGATGTCGGTGGCCGCGATGTCGACGTCGGTACCCATGTTGAATTCGAGCTGAATGCGGGCCTCGTCCTCCATGGACATACTGGTGATGTGCTTGATGCCGTCCAGCGAGGAGACCGCGTCTTCGATGCGTTTGACGATTTCGACTTCGATTTCCGTCGGGCTGGCGCCCTGGTATTCGCAGCGCACGAGCACCATCGGCACTTCCATGTTCGGCAGCAGGTCGATGCTGAGCCGGGGATAGAGGCTGATTCCGATCATCACCAGTACGATGATGAGGGCCGTCATTGCGATCGGCCGCTGGACGGACCATTTGCTTAAAAACATGACCGTCCTCCGTTATTCCGCGTTGATCGGCCGGAGCAGGGCGCCGTTGTTCACGAAGGTTTGCCCGGTGACCACGAAGCGTTCGCTCAGAAGATTGGCCGCATTGAGCACTTCGCAGTATTTACCGTCCACGATGCCGCGGGCGACGTCGATGCTTTTGGCGCGGTTGTTTTCGTCGATGGCGTAGACGATGTAACGATCGTTGGCGCGCAGCAGGAGTGCGTCTGCGGGCAGACCGTAGGCTTCCTTTTCCTCGAGGATGAGGCTGAGGTCGCAGAGCGTGCCGCTGACGAGGGAAATGTCCGACGGGACCCGGACCTTGAATTTGAACGTCCGGCTTTCGGGGTCGATGCTGGGGGCCTTGTAGGTGACGACGCCTTTTCCTTTGTCGGTGCCGTCGAGCGAAAACTGGACGGGGGTGCTGCCGACTTTCACAAGATCATAATAACCGGCGCTGATGTATCCGATGACTTCCTGCTCTCCGGGGTTTTCCAGTTTGAGGATGTTCTGACCGGTGGTGACGTATTCGTTTTCCTCGACGTATTTGTCGGTTACGACGCAGTCGAACGGGGCGTGAACGATGGAGTCGTCCAGATTTTTCCGGGCGATGACGAGGTTGCCTTCGGCCTGTTTCAGCTGTGCTTCGGCGTTGATGATGGCGGCTTTGGCGTTGTTGACGTCGGTTTCGGCCTTTTTGTAATTGGTTTCGTAGGTTTCGAATTCGCTCTGGCTGGTGGCCTTTGAACTCCAGAGAGAAAGGAACCGCTTGTAATCCGCCGCCGCTTTCTTTTCCAGAATTTCAACGCTCTGGAGTGCGATTTTCGCGCTTTCGAGTTCCGCCTGTTTCACCTTGATTTCGTCTTCGCGGACCGTCACCTGATTTTTCAGAATCTGGCGGTCGATGCCGAACAGCACGTCCCCCTTCTGGCGTTTGTCGCCCTCATCGACCTTGAGCAGTTCCAGAGTGCCGCTGATTTTGGCGGAGATGGTGGCGTATTCGACCGGCCAGACGGTCCCCTGAACCGGGATCTGGTGACGGAAAATCCGTTTCTGCAACGGTTGGAGAGTCACGCGGATTTCACGCTCCGCGACGGCTTTCTTCTCTTCTTTTCCGCAGCCGCCGCAATGCATCAGCACGATGCCGACGGCGGCGGTGCACAACAATGAATGCCGGATTTTGCCCATGGATACCTTACCCTGCCTTGAATGGTTTTCTGTTCTGTGATGATTCCTTTAAGGATACCACGGCGGAAACGGGTTGCAATATTCTTGACAGAATCCTGACAAAATTCTGATTCAGCTTCGACAAAACCACGGGATCTCCGCGGTCCTTCGAAGGCTGCTCACATGGAGCAGGGGATCAGCAGATGGAAACAGGCGCCTTCGCCCGGGCGGGAGACGACGGATACCGAACCGCCGTGGTAACGGGCAATGTGTTTGACGATGGCCAGTCCGATGCCGTTCCCCGACTGCCGGGTGTGGCGATTGGGAATGCGATAGAAACGTTTGAAGATGCGGTCGAGATGTTCCGGCGCGATGCCGCAGCCGTAGTCGCGGACGCGGAAGTCCATGAACCCGTCCGGGATCATCGTGGCGGAGATTTCGATCCGGGCGGTGCCGCTGTGCAGAACGGCGTTGATGAGCAGGTTGTTGAGCGCCTGCTGCAACAGCAGCGAGTCGCCGGGAATTTCGAGGTTGCAGCATTCCCCGGCGACGAGTTCGATACCGGCGGCATCCGCCGCGGGGCGGCACACTTCGACGGCGCTGCGGACGATCGCCTGCGGCTGGACCGGAAGAAAATCCTTTTCGGTGCCCCGGCGCATGTTTTCCAGAGAATTCAGCGTGAGGAAGTTCTGCAGTAACGCATGAAGCCGTTCCGATTGCAGGGTGAGGGCCTGAATGCAGCGGTCCTTGTATTCCGGGTGGTCGAGTGCGCCGTTGTGGATGGCGTCGACGGCGCCGATGATGCCGGTCAGCGGGGTTTTCATTTCATGGGAAATGGCGGCGATGAATTCCGTCCGGTAGGCCTCCAGCTTCCGGATTTCGGAGAGGTCGGTGACGGAAACGAGAACATATCGTTCTCCGTTGCGGGTAAAGGAGACCGCGTTGGCCAGCAGCTGCAGTTCTTTGTCTCCCTGCCGGACCCGGAATTCCTCGGTACGGATGCCGGGGCCTTCCGTATGGCGGATCAGTTCCCGGAGTTCTCCGGGACATTCGGGAGCGCCGGAGGCGGCGGGATCGATGCCGGGGTAGAAAAGGGCGCAGGCGGTCCGGTTGCATCGTTCCACGCGCCCCTCCGCATTAACGAGCAGGATGGCTTCGGTCATGGCGTCGAGAATGGCCTCGCGTTCATTGGCTCCGTCACGCAGGGAAATGATCTGCTTTTTCAGTTGTTCGGTGAGACTCTGCAGACAGAGGGCGATTTCCCGGACGAGGCCGTGACGGGGGATGTAGATGGGGGACTCCAGTTCGCCCGCCGCGATTTTCGACATGCTGGCGAAGAGGCGGTTGAGCGGGGAGCGGATCAGGTAGCAGAAATAGGCGACCAGTACCGCCGTCGACAGCAGGCCGAGAAGGGTCAGCATGATCATGCCCCGGCGGGTCTGCCGCATCAGCATGGTCATGCTGGTGCATTTGGCGGCCGTGATCAGGAGGTAGTCCTGTCCGCCGGTTTTGAAATGAATGGAGTGATAGACCATGAAGGACTGGAGCGAGCGATCGTATTTGACCAGGACGTCCTCCGGCTGGTTTCGGCGGAACATGCCTCTGACCTGGGGGCTGCGGACGTGTTCGGCGAGGTAGTCGGGCGTGTTTTCGGTTTCGATGATCGGTCCCCTGCCGCGGGCGATGATTTTGGCGACTACGGGGTTGGGGCCGCGGCTGCGGAAGAGTCGGCGCAGGTTGTCGAGATTGCCGGTTTCGAGCTGTTCCTTGCAGAAGCGGACCAGAAAGTAATTGTTTCTTCTGGTTTCTTCGGCGACCTCGCGGAAATAGGCGTCCTGAAAGTTGGCCAGCTGAATGTCCAGCAATACCACCGAGACAATGATGATGACGCCGATGAGCGCCGGAATGAACAGCAGCACGAAGTCTTTGCGGGCCGTTTTCATTCCGCCGTGATCCGGTAACCGACGCCGCGGACGGTTTCGATGTGATCCGCCCAGTCGCCGAGTTTTTTACGCAGGTTGACGATGTGCATGTCGATGGCGCGCGCGGTGACCGGATAATTGACCCCCTTGACCTTGCGGATGATCTGATTGCGGGTGAAGACGCGCCCGGGATTGCCGGCAAGCAGGGCGAGGGTATTGAACTCATCCGGGGTCAGGGGCAGAATTTCGCCGTCGAGTTGGGCGCAGTGGGCTTCCAGATCGATTTCCAGCGGGCCCAGGGCAATGGTCCGGCTGGGGGGAGGAACGGAATCCCGGCCGCGCAGCCGGGCCGCGATGCGGGCGGCGAGGACCTTGCTGCTGTATGGTTTGGAGATATAGTCGTCGGCGCCCATTTCGAGGCCGAGGACGATGTCGTTTTCTTCGCCCTTGGCGGTCAGCATGATGATCGGGATGGAGGCAAGGCCGGGGGTGTTTTTCAGACAGCGGCAGACGGTGAGTCCGTCGATTTCCGGGAGCATGACGTCGAGCAGGATCAGGTCCGGGACGATCCGGGCGGCGAGGGCGAGTCCTTCCTTGCCGTCGCCGGCGCAGAATACCTGCTGATAGCCGTTCATATTGAGGTTCATTTTCGTCATATCGCGGATGGAGGGATCATCCTCGATCATCAGAATTTTCGGATTGCTGCTCAAAATCGTTCTCCAGCGGGAGGCATGTGGTTTTTTCACTACACTAATTTCAGGTATCCGTTTTGTCAAGCGGCAGGTATGCCCGCGAGGGAGGTTCCGGCGGGTGACGCCGGGCTCCGGGGATGCGGCAGGGAAAGGCAG
>CASFXO010000363.1 GCA_949298665.1 uncultured Lentisphaeria bacterium | reverse complement strand
CCTCAACTATGTAATTTATTCTTATTTCCCTGAAAAATCAACAGCTGAACACGATTTTTATATATTTTTTCTCGATAGTTTAAAAAAGAAAGTATATTTTCGCATTTTCGGTTTGTCGTTCCCGGGCATAACGATTCGATCCGCAGGAGAGCAAAATGACATTGCGGTTGGAAAAAATCGGTTTATTTTTATTGCAAGATATCGCTTCTGATGTTACATTAAAAGGCGGAACCTCAGAAAACACCATAAGGAGGCTATATTATGACTGTTCCTTTTCAAATTGACCTTTCCGGCAAAGTCGCGGTGGTGACCGGCGGCGGCGGAATTCTCTGCAGCGTCATGGCCGAAGCCCTGGCGGAGTGCGGCGCGAAAGTCGCCATTCTCGACCTGCGTGAGGAAAACGCCCGCAAGGTGGCCGAACGAATCAATGCCGCAGGCGGCCGCGCCATGGGCATCGCCGCCAACGTGCTGGAAATCGACAGCCTGAAAGCTGCGGAAGAAAAAGTCCGCGCAGAATTCGGCAGCTGCGACATCCTGATCAACGGCGCGGGCGGCAATCACCCCAAGGGGACGACCGGACGGGAATTCCTGCTGCGGGAGGATCTGACTTCCGGAGCCGGAAACACGTTCTTCGACATGGACCCGGCGGGAGTCGGATTCGTGTTCAACCTTAATTTTCTCGGCACGCTGCTCCCGACCCAGGTCTTCTGCCGCGGCATGGCCGAAAAAGACGGCGGCGTGATCATCAATATTTCCTCGATGAACGCCTTCAAGCCCCTGACCAAGATCCCCGCCTACAGCGCCGCCAAGGCGGCCATCAGCAATTTCACCCAGTGGCTGGCGGTCCATATGGCCAAGGTCAACATCCGGGTCAACGCGATCGCGCCGGGATTTTTCCTGACCGACCAGAATCGGACACTGCTGACCAATCCCGACGGTTCGCTGACCGCTCGCGGAAACACCATTCTGGCGCATACGCCGATGGGACACTTCGGCAAGCCCGAGGATCTGATCGGTGCGTTGCTCTTCCTGGTGGACAACAACGCTTCCGGTTTCGTCAACGGCGTGGTGCTGCCGGTGGACGGCGCTTTTTCCTCATTCTCCGGAGTCTGAGTCCGATGATCGCGGTCATCGATTACGATATGGGCAATCTCGGCTCCGTGGTCAAGGCGCTGGAATGCGCCGGAGGCGAGGTCCGGGTGATCGATCGTCCGGCGGAATTGGCGCATTTTTCCGGCTGTCTGCTGCCCGGCGTCGGCCATTTCGGGGACGGCATGGAGAACCTTTGCCGCCGGGAATTCCCCGCCGCGCTGGAGGATTTCGTCCGGCGCGGCGGCGTTCTCACCGGGATTTGCCTGGGCATGCAGATGCTGCTTGACTCCAGCGAGGAGGCGCCGGGCGTGGCGGGACTGGGGATCATTCCCGGCCGGGTGCGGCGTTTCCCGGAAGGAAGCGGCTGCAAGGTGCCCCATATGGGATGGAATGACATCCGGGTGCGTCACGCTCACGCCGGAGCGGAAGGGATTGCCGATGGAGATTATTTCTATTTCGTGCATTCCTACTACGCGGAACCGGCCGATCCGGCGGATGTTGTGCTGGAGTGCGAATACATCCTGCCGTTTGCGGCGGCGCTGGGGCGCGGGAAGATCTTCGCCACCCAGTTCCATCCGGAAAAGAGTCAGGACGCCGGTCTGCTGCTGCTCGGAAACTTCATCCGCCGGGCGGAGGCGGCCGCATGAAGTCGAAAAAACAGCGTCTGGCCGCCGTCTACGAGCGGTTGTTCGCGCGTTACGGCGAACTGCATTGCCCGCTGCGCCATGAATCGCCGTTCCAGCTGCTCGCCGCGGTGATGCTGTCGGCGCAATGCCGGGACGATCGGGTCAACGAGGTGACGCCGGAACTCTTCCGACATTACCCGGATGCCGCGGCGATGGCCGAAGCCGATCCGGAGGCGGTCGGCCGCCTGATTCACGCCTGCGGATTGTACCGCAACAAGAGCCGCAATCTGGTGGCCTGCGCCCGGATGCTGCGGGACCGCTTCGGCGGTGAGGTGCCCCGGACCATGGCGGAACTGGTGCAGCTGCCGGGGATCGGGCGGAAAAGCGCGAACGTTCTGCTGGGCAATGCCTTTGGGGTGCCGGGATTTCCGGTGGATACCCATGTGAACCGGGTGTTGAACCGCCTGGGCTTGACGAAGTCACGGGATCCGGAGAAAATCGAGGCGGAAATCAATGCGCTGGTGCCGCCGGAACGCTGGACGAACTTTTCCCATCTGCTGATTTTTCACGGGCGGGACACCTGCCATGCGGGACGGCCAGCCTGCGGGGAATGTCCGTTGAATAAAGATTGTCCTTCGGCTTGACTTTGCGGAATGGGTAAGATATATTGCCGTGAATTCGGAGCATCCGGAGGAATGGGGTTTTCCGGGCGCATGCAAACGAGAGTCTGAGCGATACGATGCTGATTCTGATCATATTTCTGGCCGCGCTGGTGGCCGTTGCAGTGGCGCTGCTGCTGCGTGAACGGCAGAACAACCAGGAGCTGACGGCTGAATTGAACCGGGTTCGGGAGGGCAGCCGCCGGGTGGATCATTTCCTGAGCGGCATGTTCGGCGAAATGCGGACCGAGGGGGGGATGACGGGGGCGATGAATCTCGCCGCCGGTTATCTGGCCGAGCAGTGCGGAGCGGAAACCGCGGCGATTTATGAATTCATCGACGAACGGCTGCTGGTGCTCGGAGTGCACGGCGCTTATCCGCTGGTGCATTCGGGGAACCGGATGCTGCTGGCCCATCCGAACCACCTTTTCGAACTGCTGCGGCGAGAACGGATCCGGCCGGGCGAGGGGTTCATCGGCGAATTGCTGAATACCGGCCGGGCCGAGCTGGTGGCCAATGCGGCGGTGGATTCCCGTTTCGACGAATATCCGGACACCAACGTCTGCGGCAGCGTCATGGCGATGCCGCTGGAAAGCAACGGCCAGACCGTGGGGGTGGTCTGCGCTTTCGGCAACCGGAATCAGCCGGGGGCGGCGTTTGACGAGGAGGCCTTCGAACATTTCCAGCTGCTGGCGCCGCAGATGGCGATGGCACTGGACATCGTGCACGCCTACGGAGAAATCAGCCGGCGGGACCGGATTGATCAGGAATTGGAATTCGCCCGGCAGATTCAATTTTCATTGCTACCCGAGGCGTTTCCGGACTGGGATCAGTTCGCGGTGACGGCGTTCACCCGTTCGGCGAAGGAGGTGAACGGGGATTTCTATGATTTTGTGGAGATCGACGAGGACCGGCTGCTGATCGTGCTGGGGGATGCCTGCGGGAAAGGGGTGCCGGCCTGCATGCTGACGGCGATGACGCGGAGCGTGATTCGGGCCATGGCGGACAATTTCGTGTCGCTTGGGGACTTTCTGCGGGATTTAAATCGTAAGATGTACCGGGGGACGGATGCCGATCGGTTCATTACGCTGGGCTGCTGTCTTCTGGACCGGCGCAATTCGTTGCTGGAATTCGGCCGGGCGGGGCATACGGAACTGTTGACGTTCGTGCGTGATCATATCCGGACGATCATGCCGCAGGGGGCGGCGCTGGGGATCATGCCGGATGAATTTGCGGAGTTTGACACGTTCTGCACGGCGTTTGAGCCGGGGATGGCGCTGCTGTTGTATTCGGATGGTCTGACGGAGGCGCTGAACGGCAATGGCGAGGAATTCGGTCTGGAGCGTCTGAAGGAACTGTTTCGTCTGGGGTGCCGTACCGGAGAGCCGGCGCGGAGCGTGATCAACCTGATTCTGGAAGAGGTCGGCAGTTACGAAGCGGAACAGGGGGATGACCAGACGCTGGTGATGATTCAACACACGTAGTTTTTTCAATTTCTTACTTGAAAAAATGAAAACCGGCGCAATTTTATAGAGTTCTTTTTTCGGAGAGATGGTCGAGTGGTTTAAGGCGGCGGTCTTGAAAACCGCTGCGCGGGCAACCGTGCCGTGGGTTCGAATCCCACTCTCTCCGCCAGATTATCAACCACTTGTGAATGTTCATTATTTTTCAGGACAATAAAAACTATCCCCGGTTTTTCCCCGGTTTTGGTAACGAAAAATTGAATTGTGATAAAAAAAAGCGGGATTGCTCCCGGATTTTTTATATCGTCTCATTGATCTTCCGGGAAAGCTCCCGGATTTTCTCCATGGCCAGTTTGGGAACTGGCACATCTCCTTTCATCCAGCGATAAACGGTGGCCGGGTTGACGCCCATTATTTCCGCAATTTTTGAACGCCTTAACCCTGTCGATATTACCAGGTCGGAAAATTCTTTTGCTGAAATTTTTTTATGAATAGTTTCAGAGATGAACCTGGCACGGCTGGCCGGTGTATTCAAGTCTTCCCCAAGCCATTTCTTGTAATCAATCGAGTTGATTTCCACAACCGCGGCGACAAAGCCGGCGGCAGACAGTGCGTCTACCGTCTCGCTGACCACGGCGCAATGGTCTGCGTATTTCATTCCGTCCGGGTTCCGGAGGTTCTGAAACGCCTTTTCGTTGGCGTATTTTACCACCGGGACAATATCGCCCGGCTGCGCCTTTTCCCGCGCCACTTCCAGCGCGGCTTTCACTATCGGATTCATTTCCGATTCCTTTCTGCGGCAATCGCCGCCATTTCGGCGTTGTGTTTTTCCACCGCCGCGGTGTATTCAGCAGCGGACAGCTTCAAGGTGTGCCGCGCATATTCGCCGCACACGCCGTCTAAGTCCCGGCAGAACTGGATGCTGCCGAATGCCCGGCCGTCGTCCATAATCAGGACATCACGACCGGCGCGCTTGAGAGCGGCGCGCAATGCTTTTTCGCCAGCCATGGCGGCCAGTTCCGCTTTCAGGTCTTCGCGGTTGTCAAAGACCTGCTGCACGGAGTAAAACTCCGTACAGTTATACTTGGCACTCGTGTGGTGCCATTCTTCCCCACGCCCCAGTACGGAGCGGAGAATCGCGGGGGTCAACCCGCGAAAGGTGCGCGGGTAGCGCTTCTTTAGATACGCCACCATTTTGGTGGCTGGTTTCAGCCCGCGGGCGTATGCTTCCACCGCCCGGTTGCTCATACTGAATCCGCAATATCCAGCCATTTCCCATCACCTTTCCGGGGTTGCCGCCCCTTTGTTTTCTTTACTATAATATAATCCAGATTTTGCAAAATGCAAGAAATTTATTGCATTTATTCAGTTTTTTTTTAAAAAGCATAAAAAAAAAGAGGGCCCGGAGGTTGTCCGGACCCTTGAAACCCTGGCGGGTTTCAAATCGACCATCACGCGGCGGTGCTGGTGGTGGTCGTGGTGGGGGAATATTTGTGCGTCACGCTCGCTTCACCAACCAGCGGCGGCAGCGTGTACGGATTGCAGTTGCTGCCGCAGCCGCAGCTGGAAACGCAACGGACCGCCGCCGGCGCGATGCAGTTGTCAATGCGGCTGACCTGACACGACAGCCCCGCCAGCGCCAGTTCCACCGGCTGAAGCGCAATCTTCTGCTGCGCCGCGGCCAGCTGCCGTTCCAGATCGCTGTAGCGGTCGTTCATGTACATGCGCTCGAACGATGCGACCTGCGCGCGGGTCTTTTCGCCGTCTGCGACCACGGCTTCCTGCGTTTTGCAGATGCCTCTGGTGATCAGCTGGTTCTGATTCTGCGCGTTGATTATCTGCTGAATGTTCAACGCATAGTTGTCGCGGTTGATCTGGTTCAGCGACCCCAGAACCGACGCTGTTCCGGCGGTCGTGGCGTCGATCGTCCGCTGCGTGTCGTCGGCGCGCTGAAAACTCGCCTGATTGGCCAGAATCGCGTCGAGTTTGCCGTTTTCATCGGCCAGCACGGCGGCGCCTGCCGCAGGACAGCAGTTGCGATTGCCCCCGAAAATGCCGCCATTGCCATTGGCGGCGCCGAGGATGTAGCCGACGATGCCGCCGGCGGCGGCGGCTCCCCATCCGTTGTTGGTGGTGTTGTACATATAAAACTCCTTTCGGTTGTTTGCGGCGGCCCCGCGCCGCCGTTTTTTTTTGGCTTATGGTTGTGGCGGCGGTTCCATTACCGCCACCGGTGCATCCGGATCCGGCGGCGGTTTAAGCGACGATTCTTCCGGTTCCGCGGAATCCATGATCGGCGACAAGTCGTCGGCTTCCGAATTCCAGCCGTCCACGATCACTTTTTTTGAAGCAAGAAATTTTTTCAGCCACGCTTCTTTGCGGCTGTAATAATTGACCACGGAAGCGCGCGTGGCGGCCCAGCCGCGGCTGCGCAGATAATCGGCCAGCCCGTCCGGGTCCAGACCGAAAACCCCTCCGGCAAGCACCACCGCGTCGAATTCGCCCATGCCGTCTTCGCGCATGAAACGGCCCGCAAGCGTGCGATAGGCGATGAGCTTTTCGCGGTCGGATTTGCGCTTTTCTGCTTCGTCGTGGGCAGCGCTTTTGCGCGTTTTGGCGAAGCATTCGAAGAGATTCTTCTTCAAGTCGTCCGGGTCCAGCTGAAGCCGTTCCGCAATGAAGCGTTTCCCGGCGTCAGAATCGAAAAGCTGCTCCAGCAGTTTCCGCGGTTCGGCGATTTGAAACAGTCCTGAAAGGACCAGATCCGGCGTCAATTCCATGTTGTTCCCCACCTTTCTTTTTTTGAACGTTTACCGGCAGTGACAGCGGCATTCGCGGCAATGACATTCACCTTCGCCGTTTTCCAGTTCGTCGGCGAAATGTGAGCTTTCAAATTCCATGGACTCATAGAGAACTTCCGCCAGAAGTTCCCAGTCGCCCGTTCTGGCGCAATGACAGAAGGCGGCGGCGATGGCGCTTTTCACCTGTTCTTCCGACCGCGGCGCGACG
>CASFXO010000362.1 GCA_949298665.1 uncultured Lentisphaeria bacterium | reverse complement strand
GAAACTCGCCGAATCCGGCCCGGTACAAGTTGAATTCGCTCTCCACCATCCGGGCCGGAACGCCGGTCCCGGGGTGAGCGTAGCGGAAGTGGCCGTGGAAGTAGGTCTTCTCCTCCTCGGCGCTGGGGAACGGCCGCAGGTCGCGGATCACGTTTTCGGTCTTGATGCCGAGCGCCGGATACTCCGGCAGCGAAATGCGGTGTTCGGGGACGAAGAGCTGCTCCTGCCAGTTGCGGTTGCCGTCCGCGTCCAGCGGCCGCCCCAGCGCGTTGACCGGCGCGTGCTGCAGGTAGTGCGGCGGCATCGTCTTGCGCGTCACCAGCCCGTTGTCGCTGAAGTTGTCGCGGGGGTTGACCCCGGTGTAGTAGTGGCGGCTGAAGCCCCCCTGCCCCGGCCACATGTCGGTGCCGTTGTCCCACGGGCGCTGGTTGGCGAAGCCGCTGATCACCCGGACGCCGGGATATTCCGCCGCCAGCTCGACGGTCAGCGGCAGAAAGATCTCCGCATCGCGCTGCTCCTTCGCTCCGACCCGGTAGCTGGGGAAACTCGAAAACGCCCGCTCCGGTTCGTAGTAGTTGCGCTCATTCAGAAATTCGGAACCGAAGGTGTACTCGTTCCAGACCTCCACGTCGAATCCGGCGTCCGCCGGATCGTCGGACTTCACCAGTTCCCGGATCAGTTTCAGCGTCTGACGGACGTAGTTGCACCACCCGGCAACGGTCTCATCGGCGGCGGGATTCGGGTCTCCGTTCTGGAACCGGTTGCCGGCAAAGGGCTGATATTTGAGCTCCGTCAGCTCCAGTTTTCCGGCCGGAAGCGCCTTGGCCAGCGGCCGCGACAACTCGGCCAGCTGCGACCCGTCCGGCTGCGGCGTCAGCCGGGTGATCAGCGGACAGGCCGTCGCATAGAACTGCCCCCGGAGTCCGGTGTAACCGATCCGGAGCGGCTCGGAACTCCGCAGCTTGAGCTGCCGCGCCCCGGCCGGGGCCGGTTCCAGCAGCTCCGCCGTCCGGCCCCGCATCGGACACGGTGCCCCGGCGTTGGCGTTCAGCAGAATCAGCGGTCGGATTCCGTTCTCCCGGAACTGCCGGAGCGTCATGGCCAGCCGCTCGCGCAGTCCCGGATCGATCAGCGAATCGTCGTCGAAGCGATAGGATCCCCAGCCGATCTCGATCCGGCCGTTGCGGAATCCGGCTTCCGCCAGCACCTTCAAGGTGGCGGCGCTCTCCGCTTCCGGCAGCAGATACCAGTTGAAGCCGCCCACCTCCCGGTGGCGCCGTCCCGGCCAGGTGTCCAGATAGGAGCGCCAGGGGAGCAGATAAAAGGAGATGCGGCCGAAGGGGATGTTCTGATAAACGTAGTCGACATAGGGGCCCGACAGCGGGGCCGAAGCGGTTTTGCCGTCCCAGTCGCCGATGCCGGGCGGCGTGTTGACTCCGGCGGTGCTCTTCCGGGCCGGCGGCAGTCCATCCTTCGACTCGTCGCTCAACACAATGCGGTTGACGCCGAACGTGACCTTCCCGTCCTTGCCGCCGATCGCCCAGCCCGAACCGATGGTGAAGGTGTACTCCCCCGGCGGGGTGAACGGCCGGTCGGTCACCGCCGTGGCTTCGCCGTTGCAGCGGATCGTGTACACCCGGCGCACCGTATCCAGCCGGAACTCAAAGGCGTATCGGCGATTCAGCTCC
>CASFXO010000361.1 GCA_949298665.1 uncultured Lentisphaeria bacterium | reverse complement strand
GACATTTTTCCGCAACTGCGTCCACCGCGGGGAGAAGAGCCGGAATTCCGGGTGTTCCGGCAGAACGCCTCACATGCGGTCTACGTGTACGAGGAGCGACATACCGATATCCGGGTGGTCGGGAAGTTTTTCCGTTCTCCGCACGACGGGGATCCCGCAGCGGGGCGGCGGCTGGAGCGGGAATTTCACCATCTGCGGCTGCTGCGGGACTACGGACTGTGTTCCGGGCCGCATTATATTGCCCGGCCGCTGGGGCTGCGACATGATCTCGGGGAATTGCTGGTGACCGAATTCTGTTACGGCGAGCCGCTCAGCCGGATCATCGAACGGGCATTGCGGGAGGGGAATGACGGTCTGCTGTATGAGAAGTTGACGGCGCTGGCGTATTTTCTGGCGCGGCTGCATAATCGCACCGCCTGGGAAAAACGGGTGGATTTTCAGGAGAGCCGCCGTTACGCGGAGTATCTGCTGGAGACCTTGTGCGCCCGGCACCTGACGGGAGGCGCGGAGGCGGAGGCATTCCGGCACTGGTTCCGCTGCTGGGGAGACCGGCCGGAAATGTGGGGGGACGTCGAGGTGCTGGTGCACGGGGATGCGACGCCGGCGAATTTTCTGTTCGGCGACGGACTGCACGTGATCACCTTCGATCTGGAGCGGCTGCACCGGGCGGACCGGATATTCGACACGGGGCGCCTGGCGGGGGAATTGTTCCACACGTTTCTGCTGGCGACCGGGAACCGTTATGCGGCGGAACCGTTCATCGGCCACTTTCTCTGGGAATACGCCTGCCATTTTC
Source organism: uncultured Lentisphaeria bacterium (assembly GCA_949298665.1). Lineage (GTDB taxonomy): Bacteria > Verrucomicrobiota > Lentisphaeria > Victivallales > Victivallaceae > CALXOD01. The sequence goes on along the minus strand of CASFXO010000361.1, from coordinate 1,001 downwards.
CGGACCGGGAGCGGACGTTCGAAGCGACTACGCGCCGGGTGCCCTTCTACATGGGGCTGACCTTGCTGAGGATTGCCCGGAATCACTATCTGGATTATGGATACCGGCGCCATCTGATCGAGGAGGCGAAAGCATGTTTGAGGAGATGACATCATGATTCGCGGACTGCTGTTTGATTTGAACGGAACCCTCATCGACATCGGGACGGACGAGGGGCGGGACGATTTGTACCGGGTGCTTTCGCATTTTCTGGCGTATTACGGAGTGGATCTCGGCGCCGATGAACTGCGGGAACTTTATTTCGAGCTCAACCGGAAGCAGCGTCGGGAAAGCGAGGAGCCTTATCCGGAATTCGACGTGGTCGCGCTGTTCCGGGAAATGCTGGAGCGGCACCCTCCGGCACCGGCCGCGTCCGTGACTTCCGGGGTTTTGAGAAAACTGCCGGATACGCTGGCGCGATTGTTCCGTGCCGCTTCGCTGTACCGGCTGCAGCTTTATCCGGAGGTGCGCACGGTGCTGGATGCCCTGCGCGGGCGTTACGCGATGGCGGCGGTTTCGGACGGACAGTCGCTCTGGGAACGGGCGGAGCTGCGTGCGACGGGATTGAACGGTTATTTCGATCCGGTGATCATTTCCGGAGAACTGGGGTTCCGCAAACCGGATCCGCGCATGTTTGAGCTGGCATTGTCGCTCATGGGGTTGCGTCCGGACGAGGCGCTGTTCATCGGCAACGACATGTACCGGGATGTGCTGGGAGCTCACAAATGCGGCATGAAGACCATTTTCTTTCAGTCGAATCAGGGTGAACGGCGGTCGCGCGGCGTGGAACCGGACTACATCATCTATCGTTTCGGCGAACTGCCTGCCGCCATTGAATTTCTGTCGCGTTGAAAACAACGGGAACGCTATTGATTTTCAATAAGCTATGTGGAATCTGGAGCATCCTGCAGGGCTTGCTCCGCGGCTTCGCGGACGATGTCGGGCGGAAAGCCGCGGGAAAG
>CASFXO010000360.1 GCA_949298665.1 uncultured Lentisphaeria bacterium | reverse complement strand
AGCACCGAAATTTCTGAAAAAAATCCGGGGAAGGCCAATCGCTTCTCCGGTTTTTTTCTTTCGGACCGGCATGGTGGACAAGTTTGATGGAAAGTTATGGAAGACCGATTCTATTTTGACTGCGGCATGAACCTTCATGCGGCCTGTGCCGGCAATGAGATTCGCAACCTCCGGCTGGTGCAGACCACTTTTCATGTGGTGATCACGGCCCGGGACGGTTCCATCCAGGTTTCCGGAGAATCCGGAGACGTGGCGCGCGCCATGCGTTTTTTTGAAGAGCTGACGCATTTCTACGAGATTCGCGGTCGTGAGCTGGATCAGCGGGACTTCGAACTGCTGCTCCGCGCCTGCGGAGAGGAACAGGTGCATGATCTCCGAGAACTCTGGAGCGAACGCATCAGCGTCAGCCCGAAGAAACGGGAAGTTCTGCCCCGTTCACGGCGTCAGCTGGAATACGTCCGGGCCATTCGGGAACACGATGTGGTATTCGGAATCGGGCCGGCGGGCACGGGAAAAACCTATCTGGCCATGGCTCTGGCAGTTTCCGCCTTTCTGAAAGGGGAATGCAGCCGGATCATCCTCACCCGCCCGGCTCGGGAATCAGGAGAAAATCTCGGCTATCTGCCGGGCAACCTGGAAGAAAAAATCATGCCGTATCTACGCCCGCTTTATGACGCGCTGTACGACATGCTCCCGCTGGAGGAAGCCTCCGCCCTGATCGAACGGGGCGCCATCGAAGTCGCTCCGCTGGCGTTCATGCGCGGCCGGACGCTCAGCGGCGCCTTCATCATTCTGGACGAAGCCCAGAACACCACTCCGGAACAGATGCTGATGTTCCTGACCCGGATGGGTTTCCACTCCAAATGCGTGGTGACGGGCGATCCGACGCAGACGGACCTCGCCCGCCACGAAAAATCGGGCCTGTTGCAGGCGGAACGCACCCTGGCCGACATCGACGGCATCGCCTTCTGCCGCTTCAATACCGGCGACGTGGTGCGGCACGCGCTGCTGGAGAAAATCATCAACGCCTATTCTCGGAAAGATCATGTTTGACGGAATCATCGGTTTTCTGAAACACCGCCGGGCACGCCGGATGCTGGAACGCCGCGGTCTGGTCGGCGGACGACGGCGACATCATGAAGAAACGGATCCGGCCAGTTCCGCCGACCGCTCGGTCGTGCTCGGCATTTTCATGCTGATTCTGATCTGGGGGATCTGCTCGCTGCTGCTGACCCTGTCCAGCTCCAACCAGCAGACCATGGAAAAGCTGGTGCTGGGCCAGCGGGCACCACAGACCATCAATGCGGAATTCGATTTCACCTACGAAGACCGGAATGCCACCGAACAGGCCCGGCAGGAGGCCTCCCGGAATGAACCGCGCTTTTATCATATTTCCGAAGTGGAAAACACCCGGATACAGCGGATATTCAAGGAGTTTTTCGATGCGGTCACGTTCCGCGTAAACCCTGACGCGCCGGACATCCGGACGCCGGAAGACGGTCAGCCGGCGGCCAATCTCGCCGCGGGCCTGGACCCGGCGGCGTTGAAAGTGCTTTACCAATGCATTCATAATCCGGCGGCCTATCGCTATTTTGAAAACGAACTGAACGCCCTGCTGGTCGGCGGCTTTCTCGGCGCCACCACCAAAGCGGCGCTTCCGGTGGGCCAGAAAATCCGCGTCATCGATCCCCAGCAGCGCGAACGACTCGCCCGCACTGTCGGCGAACTGTCCAGTGAATGGGACGGCGCCACCCGTCTGGCGGATGCCGTGCTGAAATTCTTCCCGCCGGATCAGGAACGTAAACGTCTGCAGGACAGTTTCAGTACCGCATTCCGGGTGCTGCTCGGCGTTTCCGGCAACCTGACGTTCGATCCCCGCCGCACGGAAAGCGGCCGGGTGGCCGCCGCCGCCAAAGTCGAGCCGGTTACCGCGGAAATTCAGAAGCACCATCCGATCATCCGCAAGGGGGAACTGGTCGATGACGCGGCTCTGGAACGCCTGACCCTCTACGAACGCAGCTGCGCCGAACGTGCGGATGAACGCGGCGACTGGCACCGCCCGATGCGGAACATGTTCTGGAGTCTGACGCTGGTCGTGCTGGCGGGCTTCTATCTGTACCACATTCACCCGGAGGTGGTCGGCAGCAACCGGCGCATCAGCATCGTCGGATCGGTGGTGATCATCGCTCTGATCTGCAACTATATCGGCATTGAAGTATTCAAAATGCTCTCCAGCGAAAGCCGCACCCTGCAGCCGGCGCTGGTCATCGATGCGGTGCCGCTGGCGCTGGTGGCGGTGCTCATGGCGGCGTTTCTGGGATTCCGGGTGGCCATGTGCACCGGTTTTTTCGTGGCGTCCATCACCGCGCTGATGCTGGACCTGTCGTTTGAATTCGCGCTCAAGGGCATCGTCATCTGCTCGCTGACGGCGTTGGCGGTGCGTTCGGCCACCAACTATCGATCGTTTTTCCTGCGAACGATCTTCTCGGTTTTTCCGTTGGTCTGGCTGTTGAACGCCAACATTTTCGGAGCCGCCCGCAACTGGCAGGAGGTCAGCCGCCTGGCGTTGCAGTCGGGGTCGCTGGCGGTGGGCAACGCCCTGATCACCGCCATTCTGGCACTGCTGCTGATTTTCGCCTATGAACTGCTGTTCAACGTAACGACCAACATGTCGCTGATGGTGCTCTGCGACTACAACCATCCGCTGCTGGAACGGATGAAACGGGAGGCGCCCGGGACCTTTTTCCACAGTCTCATGGTGGCGACGCTGGCGGAGGACGCGGCACGGGAAATCGGTGCGAACTATCTGCGGGCCAAGGCCGGAGCGCTCTTCCACGACATCGGGAAACTTTCCAAACCGCAATATTTTACGGAAAACAACCAGGACATGGGCAACCAGCACACGGAACTGACGCCGCAGATGAGCAGCATGATCATCCGGGACCACGTCAAAGAGGGGCTGGAACTGGCCCGGCAGTATAAACTCAGCCGAATCGTCCGGGAGGCGATCGAGCAGCACCACGGCAACGACCTGGTGCATTACTTCTATCGACGCGCCATGGACAACAGCCGCCGGACCGGTGATGCGGTCGCCGAATCCCAGTTCCGCTATCAGGGGCGCCCGCCGCACAGCAAGGAAGCCGCCATCATCAGTCTGGCCGATGCCTGCGAAGCGGCCAGCCGGTCCCTGGACAAACCATCGGCCGCCCGGATCGAAGCTCTGGTGGATGAAATTTTCCAGAAACGATTCCGTGACGGGCAGCTGATCCATGCCGACATGACGCTGGAGGAACTGGAGAAGGTGCGCGAAAGTTTCATCAATACCCTGCTCAGCATGAAACACGGCAGAGTCGCCTACCAGAAGGAAAAAGATCAGGATGAAGACGACCTATTCATGGCGGCCGGGCACGGCAACGGCGGCGGCGGTAAACATTGACCGCAAGGCGATGAACCGTCTGCTGCGCCGGACCGCGGAGCTTGCCGGTCTGCCGGCGGAGGAGGACTGGTGTGCCGCGGTCCGGTTTGTGGGAGACCGTGCCATGATCCGGGCCAATGCGGAATATGTGGGCCACGAAGGCACGACGGATGTGATTACCTTCAGTTACTTTGATGATCCGGAGTCGCTTTTTACGGGAGACGTGGCGGTGGAAAAGCTGGTCTGCGCGGACGTGGGGTTGGGGGAATGTAGGAAGCGGAAGGATTCCGATTTTGCGGGGGAACTGACGCTGTACATCGCGCACGGGTTTCTGCACGCCGCCGGAGAAGACGATCTGACGCCGGGACCGCGCCGGAGAATGCGGCGGCGGGAGCGGGAGGTCATGGCGGCCCTGCGCCGGGAGTTTGATTTGAACCGGGTCTTTGGGATTGTTTCTTCCTGAAAACAAGGAGTTGAGAAAAATGAAACCGCAAGACGAACGCATCAAGGTGGGAATCTGGGGACTGGGCCGCGCCGGCTGGGGCATGCATTGTCCGGAGCTGGACCGCTTCCCCAAGCTGTTCGAAATCGTCGCCGGGTGCGATCTGGAAGCTGAGCGGACCCGCTCCCTGGCCGAAAAATACGGGGCAAGGGTCTATACCGATCCGGAGGAATTTCTGCGGGACGAAGGAGTGGAGCTGGTGGCCGTCGCCACCCGGAGCGGCGACCACGTCGCTCACGCAGAGCTGGCGTTGCGGGCGGGAAAAACGGTCTTCCTTGAAAAGCCCATCGCCCTCACCTATGCCGACGCCCTCCGGCTCAGGGAGCTGGCGGCGGAACATCCCGGCAAGCTCTATTTCCGCCACAATCGCCGGTTCGAAGCGGCATTTCAACACGTGCGGGAAATCATCGACTCCGGCCTGCTCGGCGACATCTACGAAATCAAGCTCAATCGGCAATTCTACCAGCGGCGCGACGACTGGCAGGCGCTGACCAGCTGCGGCGGCGGCATGCTGAACAACTGGGGACCCCATCTCATCGACCACGCGCTGCAGTTGCTGGGAGCGCCGCTGCGGGATTTGTGGTGCGACCTGCGCCGGGTGGCTGCCGTCGGCGACGCGGAAGACACGTTCAAGGTCCTCTTCCGGGGTGAAAACGGCCGCCTGGTCGACCTGGAAGTTTCCGGCGGCGCGGTCATGCCCGGCAACTGCTACGAAGTGTACGGCACCCGCGGCGCCCTGGTCTGTCCCGACGAACAGGACATCAAATTGAAATACCTCGCCCCCGGACAGGAATTTCCGGAAGCGGAAGCCCATCCCGGCACACCGGGATTCGGCTGGGACTTCGGCCAGGCCTCCCGCCTGCGCTGGCGGCGGGAAACGATCATGGTCGAACCGAAGGAAAACTGCACACAGCAGGATATTTACCGTTATCTTTACGCCGCCATCCGGGACGGAGTCCCATTCCCGATCAAAATGGAAGAGGCGCTGGAGGTCGTGCGGGTGACGGAAATGATCCGGCAACGCGCCGCCGTTCGCTGAGTGCGCCCTCCCCCATGCGCCGCCGCGACATCGCGCTGCCGTTCCGGAGCGGGATGCCGCGTTTTTTTCGCACTCAGGGCAGCAATCGGAAAAACGCGAAAGAGGCCGCTTCCGGCAATTCCACCCGGAATCCGGCGGTACCGGTCGATACCGATCCGACACCGGCCAGCAGTTCCGCCCGTTTCCACGCCGGGGCGGCGAAATCACCGGCAAGTTCCGCCGTGTCCGTCGCGCACCCCGCCTCCCGGAAGACGATCAGATAACCGGAATCGGCATAGAATCCGGTAATCGCGCTGCCGTCCGGCGGTGCTCCCACCGGAAAAATCCGGCAATGAAACAGCCCCGCCCGATGCTGGCGCCGCAACTGAAACATCCGCCGCAGAACCGCCCGGGTTTCGGGACGCACCAGCGAAGGTGCCATCCACACCAGCGGACAGCCGAACAACGCAATGGCCACCCAGTATTCGAAGGGATAAACATCCGCACGGTCATAGCCGATCCGCTGATACAACTCGGGATTGACATCCTCCGGCGCCGGGATTTCGATCTGGAGCGACTGGGCCCGCAGGTAACGGGACAGCTGCCAGAAACTGCGCAGCGTCTTCTCCGGATGATAGCCGATCGACCAGGTCAGACCGACATAACGGTTTTCCAGAAAGATATTGCCGTATTCCAGAAAACGAAAATACCCCGGACGCTGACCGTTGGTCGTGTCCAGATTGAAATAGACCGCCCCGCCGGATTCCCGCCGCACCGTGCGCAGCAATGCTTCCAGATTCTCCTCCGCCTCCAGCGTCCGGACCACCACCCCGTCGATCTTGAACATCGCAAATCCGTCCCGCCGATGGTATTCCAGCAGCAGCTCCGCAAACTCCCGCCAATCCCGATATTCCTGATTGCCGTTCGGAGCCACCCACAGGGCCAGTTGGATTCCCGCCGCCTCCGCCGCCGCGGTCAACTGTTTGAAAGACCCGCCGAGGCGCGCCTTCGACACACTCCAGAAATCCCTGCCGATGTGCCGGTTCCGCTGCAGCAATTCGCTCAGGGAACCGCCTTCCTGCCAGGAATCGTCCACCTGATATTGATCCGCGCCGCACTCGGCGGCGGCCGCAATTTCGCGCAGCAGAAACGCCTCACCGGTCAGCTCCGGAAAACGGCCGCATCCCCACGGGTTGACCATGACCGTCTGCTCCTCTTCCCGCATCGGGAATCGCAGCCGCAGATAATCCTTCAGTCCGGCAGCCCTTTCCGCCGGGTCATGGTAGAGCAGCACCGCATTTCGGTACCCGGAAAATTCCCGCCCCGGCCGAATCTCCCCGGGCGGCACCCCCCAGCAGCAGGAAAACACTTCTCCCCCCGCAAACCGGAAATCATGTTCCTCCAGATCCCGCCGTTCCGCCGACGGCGGCGCCTCCTGCACCCAGAGGAGACCGGCGCCGTCCTCCGCTTCCACCCGCAACAGATTTCCCCGGCAGCAGCCGTCGCCGCCGGACAGCGGATGCGGCAGCACCAGTTCGTCGGTGTAATCCGTTCTTCCGGCAAATTCCACGCTCTCCACCGGGTGCAGACCGGCAGCGGGACGCAGGCTGTCCACGCAGCTTTCCAGATGCTCCGCGGCGAAACGGGACCGATTTTCCTCTCCACGCAGCTCCGAACGGAACGTCCAGTAGCAGTTCGGCATCACCGCACTGGTCAGATGATTGCGCACCGCATGAGCGGCCAGACCGGGATAAATGAAAAATTCCCGCCGGAACACCACCTCCTGCACCGGCTCGGCAAAGATCATCTCCACCAGCACGTGCGGAGAATCGAAATCCACCTCCTCCACCGCCCGGACGGAAATCGAACGCCATTCGTACCGCGCTTCCCGATATCCCGGACGGTTGATCCCGATAAAATGACAGTCCGCGCCGGACTTTCCGGCATCGGCGAATTCGCGGCCCTGCGCGTCCCGGAGCGAAACCGTCCGCGGGAACCCCTCCGCCAGCATCATCGTTCGCCGGAAGCGGCTGTTGCCGAACACCAGCCGCATCTCGTCCCATTCCACCGACACATCTTTATAACGGAAACTCTCCATTGCCCTCCGGCCTCCCTGATGCGGATTTCGTCAGACGGAAAAACGAACGTGAATCACATCTCCGTCCTGAATCAGATAATCTTTGCCTTCAATGCGCAGCTTTCCGGCTTCTTTCGCCTTGTTCCAGCCGCCGCAGGCCACCATGTCTTCATAAGATACCGTCTCCATGCGGATGAATCCCCGGCAGAGGTCGGTATGAATTTTCCCCGCCGCCTGCGGTGCGGGCGTTCCGCGAGTCACCGTCCAGGCTCTGGCCTCCATCGGTCCGGCGGTGAAAAACGTCAGGTAATCCAGCAGCCGGTACCCGGTCCGGATCACCCGGTTCAGTCCCGGTTCGGAAACTCCGAGATCCTCCATGAAGAGCTGCGCCTCCTCCGGCTCCAGCTGGCCGAGTTCCTCTTCCAGCTTGGCACAGACCGGCACCACTTCCAGACCGTGCCCCGCGGCGTATTCCTCCAGCCTCCGGGCGGCATCCGACGAACCGAAATCACGAAAGGTTTTCTCATCGGTATTGGCGCAGATGAACGCCGGTAGAATCGTCAGCAACCCGAAGGAGCGCACCAGCTCGACGGTTTTGGGATCATCGTGGTCATAGGAAGGCAGACGGCCTTCGGCAAGCTGCGCTGCCAGATCCTTGATCAAAGCGAATTCCAGTTTGGCGTCGGCATCGTTGGAACGGGCGAGTTTGTGGGCTTTGTCGCGGCGTTTCTCCAGCATCTCCAGGTCGGCCAGCATCAGTTCGGTGATGATCACTTCCAGATCGCTGACCGGATCACACCGGCCGTCCACATGCACCACGTCGGGGTCTTCGAACAGGCGCACCACATGCGCCACCGCGTCCACATTGCGGATATGTCCCAGAAACTGGTTTCCCAGCCCCTGCCCCTGACTGGCCCCCTTGACCAGACCGGCAATATCTATGAACTTCAGCGTGGACGGCACGATCCGCCCGGAATGTTCCAGATCGGACAACACCTGGAGCCGGTCGTCCGGCACCGGCACCACGCCGGTATTCGGTTCAATGGTGCAGAACGGGAAATTGGCGGCCTCCGCTCCTCCCTTGCACAACGCGTTGAACAACGTGGACTTGCCGACATTCGGCAATCCGACGAAACCACAGGAAAAACTCATCTTGCCCCCATTCCGGAAAAAATACCCCCGTTCCAACTAAGAAAAAGCCCGCGCCCCGGATTCATACCGGGCGCGGGCACTCGGTCAGGCTCAGAAAACCTCAGCCCCCGCTTACTGGGCGTCGATAATGGCCTGGTCGTTGTAGAAGAAGTTGTAGGCGTTGTGTTCCACATCCACCACCCACGCCGGGCGCATGATCGGACCATAGCCCCAGCCGGCATCCAGCGGATCGTCGGTACAGCCGGGCAGCGGCACCGGGAACGTCACGATATCCACCACGCCGACCACTTCACGGGCGATGGTATAGGCCACGCCCTTGAAAACCCCGTAGGTCAGCCCGGCGATATTGCCTTTTTCATTGGCCACATCGTAAGGTTTCATCAACAGTTCCAGCGGTCCGAACGCGACATTGGCCACGCCGCGACCGAGTTTTTCGATCGGATTTCCGGCCGTTGCGACATTGGCGCCGAACAGCGCAACCATCAGAACTCCCGCCAAAACCATCTGCTTTCCGAATTTCATCCGAATGCACCCTTCTGTTAGACTGGACTCACTATCCCTGTTGCATGAAAAAAACATCACCGCTATTCCGTTTCCCCCCCCGATTGAGGCGGAAATCCGGATTTCATATGCAATATAGTTTTCCTGCGCGGAAAAATCAAGAAAAAAATCAAGCATTTTTCTCTTTAATGGCGAAATATCGGCAAAAACGTGCTATTTTATGAAGCAATCCGCGCGGCGGACAGGAGTCCTGCCGTGAGAACCGCATCGGCAGAACGACGCAAATGCGGGCTGTTCAATATTTTTCCGTTTTTTTGATTCAGCATGTTTCTGGAGTAGACATCGTGGACAAAAGCAGAGAACGTTTCGCCGGTTTGACGCTGCTCAAATCGTCCGAACGCAACTATCCGACCTGTCCGGAGGAAGCCCGGCTGGAAACCTTTCAAAACCTGTACGCCGACCGTGATTACATCATTGAGTTCGACTGCCCGGAATACACCTCGCTGTGTCCGGTAACCGGTCAGCCGGATTTCGGTCACATCACGGTGCGCTATGTGCCGGACAAATCCTGCATCGAAAGCAAATCGCTCAAACTGTATTTGTACTCGTTCCGCAACAGCAATACCTTTCACGAGGAATCGGTCAATACCATCCTCAATGCCGTGGTCGCGGCCTGCGCGCCGCGTCGCGCCGAGGTCATCGGCCGGTTCCGTCCGCGCGGCGGGATCGCCATCAACGTCACCGCCCGCTATGGAGGAAAAATCGATGAGTGAACAGCCTTTTCAGTTTGTGGAAAACGGTTCGGTCACCACGCCCGCCGGATTCCGCGCCGCCGGGGTCGTCGCCGGGTTCAAGCGCACCGGCGCGCCGGACTTCGCCATGCTGCTG
>CASFXO010000359.1 GCA_949298665.1 uncultured Lentisphaeria bacterium | reverse complement strand
CGCAGACTGGAAATCATCAGCAGATATTCCGCATGTTTGCGCACGTTGTCATTGGTGCGGCACCGCTGGAAATCCTCCATGAACGCATATTGAAAGGCGGGAAACAGAAAACTCGGCGCCCAGACCCGCCAGCCGAGCTGCGGGGTAACCGCCTCCCAGATCGGCGCAAAGACCCGGCGCACGCAGCGGAGCCCCTCCGCACTGTCGATGCCGGGATAATATTTGTCGAAGTAACGGGCGACGGTGTAGACGCAGAGCGCCTCCATGAGGTAATGGCGGTCGTGGAGTTTGTGATGCGGTTTCGGATTGAGGTAAATGCGGTACCAGCCGCCGTAACCGGCGTGGATCCAGTACTGCATCTGTTCATAGAATTTCCGGGTGATGGCCAGCCGGACTTCCGGAGTGAATGCGGGATCTTCCTCGATGAGATCCCAGTAGAGAATCATGTTGGCCCCCCAGTAATGGTAAGGCTTGGCGATCGGTTCGGCACCGTCGTCGTACCGGTCGATGCTGTTGTTGATCCTGACCTGTTCCGCGTCCGGGAACATGCGCCGCAGCATGTCGTCCACGTATTTCCGGTCGCCGGTCATGTAGAACGCGGCCATGTCCCGACTGATCGGGTCATAGCAGAAGCCGCCGTCCCATTCGCAGCCCCAGCCGAGTTTGATCTGTCCTGCCTTGGGATAATGAATTTCCGTGAGGCGTGGGAGGGTGAGATCCCGGGAATCGGGCAGCTCGGCGACTTTTTTGAGAAACACGTCCGCGGCGGCGCGGTGTCCTTCCGGATCGCTTCCGCCGATGAAGACGACGTTGTGGCCGTCCGCATAAGGATTGTGCAGGGTACGCACGTTCCATCCCCCCGGGCCGGGGTAGCGGGAGTCGAGAATGACCATGCGCCGCATATAGAGCACCTCGATCGCGGGATTGTCGTCGCAGTTGCCGATCATCAGGTAATGGCGGTCGAACTTCCGGGTGTCGGCATAGGGGGCCGCGTCCAAAACAGGGAGTTCCGCACCGGTTTTCTTCCGCAATGCGGCATTGATCTCGCGGGCGATCCGGCGGTGTTCCGCCGTGGCGGCGATGATGGCGGCGACGGGTTTCCCGTTCCGGATGAGCGGGGTGTCCAGGTAAAGTTCCCGCGGCGAAATCTCCTGTTTGCCGAAGGCGGCGAAGGGGATTCCATCCGGGGTCAGGGTTTCGATCTCGAAATTGTCCACCAGTACGGTGCCGGGGGTGTTCCATGAGGTGTGCAGTTCGACAACCATCTCTTTGGCGTTGGTTGGTGCGGTGGCGTCCAGCGTCAGTCGGAGGGTTTTTCCCGCTTCCGGGCTGGAGACGGGGGCCTTGACCGGATTCCGGTATTTTCCGTCCCGGGTGGAGAAAATGAGGTTGAAGCCGACTTTCGGGGTCACTTTCGGATCGGCATTGCGGACTTCCACGGAGACCCGGTAGGCCTGGTCGGGACGGGCGGAAAAGTTGCGGGTCATGCCGACGGCGTTGGCGTCGCGGATACCGCGGGCTTCGATCCGAACGGCCCGGCCCTCTCCGTCCGGGACGACGGAGACGGAGCCGTTGGCTGGATCAATGGTCTGGTAGGGCCGCCATGACGCCGGAAACTTGCCGAGCGGCGACTGGTCGAAATTGTCGGACACCGCCGTCGCGCCCGGCAGCAGTGCGACGGCGGACAGCAGGCCGAGAAGAAGTTTCAGCGACGGCATGGTCTCCCTCCGTGTTACCGGTTGGGATGAATGTAATAGTCGCCGACGGTCTGTTCGCCGGAAATCTGGCGGGAACAGCCGATCTGCCTGATGTTTGCAGCGTGACCATCGAGAAAGAGAACGTTGATGGCGTTGTTGTTGTGACGCAGCCAGGCGGTGTCGGTGCTTTTGTCCCAGTTGGCGGGAAGAACGGTCAGGACGACATAGTAGCCTTCGGACAGGGCAATCTTATGACTGGGGTTGCGGATGTCCTTGGACTTTTTGAACATGCGGTTTTCGCTGGGATCGGTGTTCATGGCGTCGACGTTGTTGTAACCGATGAATTTCCAGCGGGCGTAGGAGCCGGTCCACTTGTTGACGTTGCCGTTTTTCCACAGCTGGAAGAGGCCGTCGGGCGTGCCGGTGATGACGCCGTCTTCCCGCATGGCGGTCGAGCAGACCGGACTGGCGGCGATGGGTTCCTTGCCGGCGGTTTTGTTTTTGCGGGTGAACAACGCCGGCGCATACGGCTGCATCAGCTGGAACCAGAGCCGGTCCCATTGGGTGCCGTTGTTGTAGATCCGGGCCGGGGTCACGTATTCGTAATTGTCCTGTTGATAGCTCAGGTCCGCGATACCGCACTGCTTGAGAATGCTGATGCAGCTGATCCGGTGCGCGGTGTCTCGGGCCCGGTTCAGCGCGGGCAGCAGCATGGCGGCGAGGATGGCGATGATGGCGATGACGACCAGCAGTTCGATCAGGGTGAATGTCTTTTTCATGTTCCGTGGGCCTTTGATGGGAAAAGTTGTTTTTATGATTCAATCAGAAAAGACGAATAAACTTACCGTTACAAGGCGGGATGTCCGTCCGGTTTGCCCTTCCGGCGGGGGCGGCGCCTGCCGCCGGTGAACGGCGCGGTGGACTGGCGGATGATCAGCTGCGGCGGAAAAGTGGTGCGTACCGCCGCGTCGTGGTCGCGCAGCAGAATGGCGATGGTTTCGTTGACCATGCGCTGATGGTCGCCGCCGAAGGTGGTCAGCGGTACGGGGTAGTCGCCGGAATCCGCGATGTTGTCGGAGCCGACCAGCGAGACGTCCTGCGGAATACGCAGCCCGGCCTGGTGGAGCTTTTCCATGATGCCGAGCGCGGAAATGTCGTTGTGCGCGATGACGGCCGAGAAGAATCTGCCGGACTCCAGCAGGCGGGCGGCGGCCCGGTATCCGGTTTTCCGGTCCCAGTCTTTTTCGTGAATGATCAGCTCCGGATCCGGTTCCAGGCCGGCTTCCCGGAAGGCCCGGAGAATGCCGGGCATGTGCAGGCCGTCGGTCTGATGGCACAGCAATGCGATGTCGCGGTGTCCCAGCTCCAGCAGGTGGCGGGTCAGGAGGTAATAGCCGCCCGGAACGTCCTCGGTGACGTAACTGTCCTCCGGAAACGGCGAAATCCAGCGCAACGCCACCGGTCTGCCGTTGTATTTGCGAATGACGGCATGTACCGACTCGGAGCGGGATACCCACGGATCGACCACCACGCCCTCGGATTTGGCCAGCAGATAGCGCAGCCGTTCCTCATCCGGATTTTCCAGATCCACCATACAGAGAATGGCGCTCAGGTGGAAGTGGCTCAGCGTATCGATCAGGCGGGAGAAGATGTCCTGGGCGAACAGACCCCAGTTTTTGGCGACGAGCAGCAGAATGAAACGGTCATTCTGATTCCGCCGGCGCTTCAGGACCAGCGTTCCCAATCCCTGCACCGGGCGGATCACTCCTTCTTCGGTGAGATCGCGCAGCGCGCGACGCACGGTGGTGCGCGAAACGCCGTAATGGGCGACCAGTTCGTTTTCTCCGGGAAGCAGGCGCGGGGCGTTTTTCTCGATATGTTCCAGCAGCTGGTCCTTGAGTTTGACGTAAAGGGGCAAGGTCGCGTTCAGCATGTTTTCCTGTTTTTGGGTGATTGTATTTTTATTGTATTATACTTGTATCTAATCCAATTGTAACAAAAAGAGAAAAAAAGTCAAGAGGAATCGGAAAAAAAGTAAGAAAATTATGGTTTTTCCGGCAGCATCCGGCCCCAGTCGTAAAGGGCGCGCAGCAGCGTCAGCAGCAGCAGCGCGGCGAGCATTTCCGCCGTCGCCAGAAAGTAGAGCAAACCGAATACCGCCAGAAACGCCGCGTTGCGCCGGGCCCCCTCGCGGTACAACCAGACGGCGACCGCCAGCAGTCCGAGGGGCGCCAGAACGGCGCAGAACGCGATGACGGCGTTCCCCCACGGTGCGAGATGCCAGCTCCACGGCGCTAGCCACGGCTGACGGACCATGGTCGGCACGGTGCAGCAGACGGCGAATCCGACGGCGGCCGTCGCGGCGAGCCGTTGTTTCGGCGTGGTTTCACGCCAGACGGCGGCGGCGGTGAACGCCGCGAACAGCGGCAGATAACTGCTGAGAATGAACCGGACCGCGTCGCAGAAGGTATGGCTGTAGCCGAAGAAGAACCAGATCACCGGCACCGCCCACAGGGTGAGGACCACCCGCAGCCGCCGTTCCCGGAGAAACAGCAGTCCGGTCAGCCCGAGGCACCAGACGGCGAAATTGCTGCCGCCGAGGAAGCGGATGCCGGAGAGTTTGAAAAGCGTATGCAGCGTAAAACCATCCATCGGCCGGTCGCCGACCGCGTTTCCCTGATAATGAAGCACGTAGGAAAAGGTGAACGGCGATCCGAATTGGTGCTGATTCACCAGGAACTGCGGCAGCAGCACTCCCAGGTACACGACGCATCCGGTCAGCAGGCCCAGCACGAGGTACCGCGGCGAAGCGATTTCCCGCCGGTGGCGGCAGAAGAGGACGAAGCCGATCACCGGAGCGAAGAAGATGTTGTTGAGCCGCACCAGACAGCAGATCCCGAAGAGCGCCGCCGCCGCG
>CASFXO010000358.1 GCA_949298665.1 uncultured Lentisphaeria bacterium | reverse complement strand
ATTCTAAATGGTGGGCGTAGTAGAACTCGAATCTACGACCTCTACGATGTCAACGTAGCGCTCTAACCAACTGAGCTATACGCCCTTTTTCCAAAAACTTTCTTACAATATCTTTTTTTCCGGAAAATGCAAGTCGGATTTCCGCGGGGAGTCCAACTTTTTCCGAAAAATCCCCTGCGGCGCCGCCTCTGCGCTCAGCCGATGGTGTCGAAAATCAGTCGCGGCACGCAATCCCCTTCCGCCCGTGCCGCCTGCGCCGCCGTGGTGATTCCGGTCAGCAGCAGGACGGATACCATGCCGCAGTTGTTCGCGCCGCGGATGTCGGATCGCAATGAATCTCCCAGCATGAGAATCCGGCCATAGTCAAATTCTCCGGCTTCTGGAAAACGCCGTCGCAGCAGGTGCACCGCGGCGTCGTAAACCGGACGGTAGGGCTTGCCCAGATAAATCGGTTGGATGTCCACCCCCATTTCGGCGAGCATGCCGCAGATGAAACGGGCCTGGCCGCCCGCGCCCACGCCCAGCCAGCCGGGACGCGATCCGGGCCAGTAACTGTCCGGATTCGGCACCACCAGCGGACGGTCCGGATGGCGGCGGAAAAAGTTGATCGCCGCCTGCATGTGGTTGTGCCAGTCGTAATAATCTTCCCCGTTGATCACGCCGAAACACTCGTCGATGCAGTGTTCGTCGCGACAGACCCGCAACCCGGCGCGTTCCGCGTAACACGGATGCCCCAGCAACCCAAGTACGAAAAACATCCGGTTCCGCCAGCCCTGCGTCGAGACCAGTTCTCCCAGGGCGGAGCCGCAGGAGACGATCTCCTCCGGGGCGACGGAGAGGCCGCCCGCCGCCAGAATGGCGCTTTTCTCCTCCTGCGAGTGGTTGCCGTCGTTGGTCAGAATGCAGTGCGGCACCTGTTCCGCACGCAGCTCGGCCAGCAGCTCCCGGACGCCGGGCAGGACGTTGCTGCCGCAGGACAAGGTGCCGTCGATATCGAACAGCAGCGCCTGATAGCGCTCCCGGTTCGCATGCCAGTAGTCACTGAATGTCACTCGATACTCCCGCCGCCAGATGGGAGGGACGCGCACCGGGCGCGCCGCGCTCACTCAGGAGGCAAACAATCCGTTTCGCTGATTCTTCAGCAGAATCACCTTTTCAATCCGGGCATAATCTTCCGGGGGGAAATCCAGCAGATGCACCAGTTCCGACATCATGTGCCGTTCCGCACTGGAGAATTCGCCGTCCGCCATCAGGATCTCCAGCTGATTGGACAGCAGGGAAATCAGCTGTTTATCGCTCAAGGCACGCCGTGCCGCCGCGACGAATTCCTCCAGGGAGGACCGCTGGTAGAATGCCACCCCCGGTTCCAGCGCTTCCCGCGGCGCCAGCTCCCGGATTTTTTTCTCCTCTTCTTCCGGAAGTTCGTTGTCCGCACCGGCGGCGAACATCAGTCCCGCCACGAACAGGACCGCCGGAGAGTCGCTTCCGGTTGCCGTTCCGCCGGTTCCGGTCGCGGGCGCGGCGGCCGTTTCGTCCCGGAGGTGAAGCAGCAGTTTTTCCGCGTCCTCGCGTTCCGCCCAGGACCAGCAGCAGTCGAAGAACCGGTCGCCGGCGCGAAAGCGGGCCCGGGTCAGGAAATGGTCTTCCGTCAAGGCACATAAGGCGATTTCCGTCAGCGGCAGCACGGTGCAGACATAATCCGTTTCTCCGGTCCGGCGTTCCGCGAAGCAGAGCCGGTCGCCGAAACGCAGCAGATATCCTTCTCCGGACTCTCCACCGAACGCCCGGTCCAGCCGCACGGCTTCATCGACATCCCCTTCGGCTCCGGCGGCGGCCGCGTCGCGCAGCAGTGAGAGTACAACAAAACTTCCGTCCATGTTCTTGCCTTTCGCGTTGGGTCCGCCGCAGCGGCGGAGAAACTGTTCCGGAAATGCGGCATACGGTTTCTGGGAGATTCCCCGTCCGGTCCATCGTTCATAAGATAACGGTACCGCGGCGGATTTGCAACCGTTCAGGGATTGATTTTTGGAGGAACCGTGTTAAAGTTTCAACATGGGGGCGGATTGACCAATGATAAAAGGATTCCGGGCCGAACGTCGGCATCGGGCAGCCGTAGAGCGGGGCCCCCGGAAAGCAGCGGACCCGTGTAGCCGGGACCCTGCGGCCCGTGGCCGACGCGAAGCGAGCGCAACGCGCAGTCGTTGGGCAACGGTAAGCAACTTTCCGGGGATCAGGGGAGACAAATATGGAGAAGATTGCGGGCAATGTACTGGAACTGATCGGCAATACTCCGCTGGTGCGGATCAACCGGCTGAATCGCGGCGGGGCGGAGATTCTCGCCAAACTGGAGATGTTCAATCCGATGTCCAGTGTCAAGGATCGGGTCGGCGCGGCGATGATCGCCGATGCGGAGCGACATCAGGGGCTGCGGCCCGGGGGGCTGATCATCGAGCCGACCAGCGGCAATACCGGGATCGGGCTGGCGATGACGGCGGCGGTCAAGGGGTATCGGCTGATTCTGACCATGCCGGAAACCATGAGCGTGGAACGGCGGAAGCTGCTTCAGGCGCTGGGAGCGGAGATCGTGTTGACGCCGGGGGATGAGGGGATGACCGGCGCCATCCGGCGTGCGGAGGAATTGCAGCGGGAAAATCCCGGTTCCGTCATTCCCGGTCAGTTCGACAATCCGGCCAATCCCGCCTGCCACCGGGCGACGACCGCGGAGGAGATCTGGCGCGATACGGACGGCAAAGTGGATGTATTTGTGGCTACGGTGGGTACCGGCGGCACGCTGACCGGTGTGGCGGCGGGGTTGAAGGAGCGGAATCCGGCGTTGTATGCGGTGGCGGTGGAGCCGGATGAATCGCCGGTCCTTTCCGGCGGTCCGGCGGGGGCGCACCGGATTCAGGGGATCGGTGCCGGTTTTGTGCCGAAGGTGCTGGATCTGGATCTGATCGATGAAATTGTCCGGATCGATTCCGACACGGCCGGCGAGACCGCCCGGGAGGCTGCCCGCAGGGAGGGATTGCTGGTCGGCATCTCTTCCGGTGCGGCGCTGGCGGCGGCGCTGAAGCTGTCGGAGCGGGAGGAGTTTCAGGGAAAGCGGATGGTGGTACTGCTGCCGGATTCCGGGGAGCGCTATCTTTCCACATGGCTTTATTCCTGAGGTGATCGAGGGAGGAGGACGGCAATGCGGGTGCGGGAATTTTTCAAGCTGCCGGACGGGCGGACGGCCCGGTTGTTTCGGCTGCGGTCGCCAAACGGCGAGTTGACCGCAGACGTGAGCGACTTCGGTGGTGTGCTGTATGCGCTGACCTTTCCGGGGCGTGATGGTGTTCCGGTGGATGTGGTGCTGGGATACCGGGATCCGCGGGATTATCTGACGTGCGGCACCTATTTCGGGGCGCTGGTCGGACGGGTGGCCAACCGGATTGCGGGGGCGTCCTTCACGCTGGACGGCGTTTCGTATCAGGTGGTGGCCAATGAAAAAAACAACAGCCTGCACGGCGGTGTCGGTTTCAGCCACCGGTTGTGGGAAGTGCGGGAATACTGCGGGGACCGGCTGGCGCTGCGGTTGTTCAGTCCCGACGGCGAGGGGGGATATCCCGGCGACCTGACCGTGGACGCGGTGTACCGGGCGACGCCGGAAAACGCGCTGGAGCTGGAATTCCGGGCGACGACCACGGCGGCGACCGTGGTGAATCTCACCGGACACGCCTATTTCAATCTGGACGGCGCGGGGAGCGGAAGCATCGCCGATCAGTCGATTCAGGTGAACGCCGCGGAACGGCAGGAGGTGGGGCCGGATCTGATTCCCACCGGACGGCTGCTGTCGGTGGCGGGGACGTCGTATGATTTGCGCCGGGTACGAAGTTTCAGGGAATTGCTGAACATGTTTCCAGACGGGCTGGACGATAATTTCCGGCTGCCTGGAGAGGGGGGCACCATGCAGTGGATGGCGACCGCCTTCTCGACGAAAACGGGGATTCGGATGGATCTGGCGGGGACCGATATTTCCGTGCAGCTGTATACCGGCGGTGGTCTGAACGGGACGGACGTCGGCAAGGACGGTAACGTTTATGAACGGTTCGGCGGGTTCTGTCTGGAGCCGCAGCACCTGATCGACAGTCCCCACCACGCGGCCTTCCCGAGCATCCGGCTGGAGCCGGGGGAGACGTATTGTCAGAAGATCGAATACCGTTTTTCCCGGATGCCGGATTGAAGCGGTCCGCCCCGGGGGCGATTATTTCAGCGGCGTCAGGGCGACGGTGCCGCTGCCGTCGTCGGCGAAGGCGATCCACAGGAGCTGTCGGGGACGGCTGCGCAGAAAGAGCTCGCCCCGGGCGACCGTGTTCGCGCCCGCCGCTTCTCCGGTAACCGGCGTGAACCCCTCCGCCGCAAGCTTTTCCGCCACGGCCGCCAGCGCCTCGGCAGGAGGCAGACTGCCGCGGAACGCCCCGTAGCTGACCCCGGAATCTTCAAAGAGAATCGTCTCTTCCGGCGTGGCCCCGGGCGGCAGCGGCAGGGTTCGCGGCCATTGCGGCCGGTCCGGCGTCTTCTCCGGCAGACGCATCACGAAACAGGTGACGTTTCCCTGTTCGACGTTTCCGACCAGCAGTACCCGCTGCCGCCAGCCCCGCGCTCCGGGCCAGAAGAGAACCACTCCGGCGCTGTCGGCGCGCATTTTCAGTTCGGGATAACGGTGGCGCAGTTCGGCCAGCAATTCCTCCGGAGGGCGTTTGATCAGCAGCACATGCAGGGTGGTTTTCACGCCGTTGTAGACGATCGGTTCCTCCAGCAGCGGCTTGTGGTCGAAGAGTTCCTGAAATTCCTGCCCCGGCAACCCGTTTCCGCCTTCTGTGGCGCTGCGGCGCTTCGGCCCCAGAAGATAGACTTCCGCCCGGCAGAGCGACGGCAGCACCGCCGCCAGCAGCAGCACGACGGCGGCGAAGCGCCGGGATAAACGCTTAATCCTCATGATCCAGATGCCAGATTTTCCGGTTGGCGTACTCGTTGATGCCGGGAAAGGCCCGGACGAACGTCATCACCCAGCCGTACCAGGCCGGATAAATCACCTCGCGCCGCCGGGCAGCGCAGGCGCGGAACACCCGGCGGGCCAGTCCCGCCGCCGTGGCGCTGCCGTGCCCCGGCGTCTCGGGCGGTTTGCGTCCGCCCAGCGCCCGTCGGGAAAAACCCGTTTCGATCCGCCCCGGACAGACCGTGACCACATGAATTCCCCGGCCCGCAAGCTCCGGCCGGAGCGATTCGGAAAAGAGCCGCAGCGCCGCCTTCGCCGCATTGTACGCGCCCATGCAGGCGACCGGTACCGAGGCCGCCACCGAGGAGACGTTCACCACCGTGCCGAGCGTCGCCGCCAGCAGCGGCAGCATGGCGCGCGTCAGGGCCACGGGGGCGAAGAAATCGATTTCGAACAGGCACCGCAGCGCCGCTTCATCCAGTTCCTCCCAGGTGGCGTACGCGCCGATTCCGGCGTTGTTGACCAGCACGTCGACGCGGCCGAAACGGTCGGCAAGGTCGCGGACCAGGCTCTCCCGCGCCGCCGGGTCCGTCAGATCCGCGGCGACGAATTCGTCCGCCACATCCGCCGGCGGCGGAGTCCGGGAGAGCCCGATCACCAGAAAGTCATGTCGGCGGAATTCCCGCGCCAGCGCGGCGCCCAGCCCTCCGGAAACTCCGGTGATGACGGCGATTTTCTTCATTTGCCTTCCTCAAAAAAAAACGTCTTGCCGCGCTTTTTCCATTCGCTTCAGCAGTGGAGGAAACGGGCCAGCTCGATATCATCCACTCCGGGGAAGAAGTGGGCCTTGCGGTATCCTTCCGGAACGAAGTCATGCCGCAGATAATACGCCAGCGCCGTCTTGTTGCAGGCGGCGACGCTGGTGATGATCTTGCGCAGTCTGCGTTCGGTCCAGAACTGATAGGCTTCCTCGAAGAGGCGCGAGCCGATGCCCTTTCCGGCGCTTCCCGGCGCGGTGGCGACCAGATTGAGGCTGCCCAGTCCGAACGCCCGCGCCTCAGCCTGCAGAAAGCCGACCAGTTTGCCGTCTTCCTCCGCAACGAACGAGATCCGTTCCACATCTTCGGTACGATGCAGCGCGGTCTGGCGGTAATGGTCCGCCGACAACCGGGGGCAGAGTTCTTCGAACCGGTCGCCCAGCCGTTCGCTCAGGAAGGAGCGGTAGGAGTCGTAAATCAGATCCGCCACGGCTTCCGCGTCCTCATCCTTGAATTTTCTGATCTTGATCATGGGCTCCTCCTTACCGGTTCGGTTGGCATGCCTCTTTTTCACGGTCGGTCAGCAGCATGAACAATTGTCTGCCGAGATCTCCGCCTTCCAGAGCGTAAATCATGCGGCAGGCCAGCTCCACCGAGGCGATGGCCCGGCGGTATTCCGCCGGAAGCCGCGCCGGACGGTCTGCGAAACGGCCGGAGAAGAGCGGCGGCAGATGCGATTCGAGCAGACGGTCGGTCACCATTTCCGGATGTTTCCCGAGATAGGCGAAAATCCGGTCGTTGGCGCCGTTGATTTCGCGGCTCAGGCGGTCGGTCAGCCGGGTGAGCGGTATCCCTTCGGAATGAAAATGCGCGTACAGCCAGTCCGCTTCCCGCCGGGCGCGGCTCCGGAGGATTTCCTTGACCTCCCGGACCAGTTCCGGCTTGACCTCCTTGAACTCTTCCTCGCTCAGCATCAATCCGGCGAGGATTTCGTAGGAGGAGGTGATCACGCCGCATTTGTTGGCGGAGGCGTCCTTGATGATCAGCACGCCCCGCTTCTGGATTTCTTCGCGCGCGGCGGGTGTGATGAAGGAATTGGCCCCTTCCACGATCGCCCGGAACGAGGGCCGGTTGCCGGGGAAATAATCCGGCACGTTCGGCACGTCAATCGTCGAAGGCCGTCCCCCGGCGGGAATGAACACGTCGGCGTAATGGGTCAGATTCTGCTGGAACAGCCGCATGAAATCGTCGCGGGAAACGGCGGTTTTCTCCAGTTTCCCGTCCCGCCGCACGACCAGTTCATGGCGTTCCTCGTCATCGCGGACGACCGGCGCGGCATAGAGAATCGAGGCGCCTTCCCCTCGCAGCTTTTCCGGGTTGAATTCATCCAGCGCATTGCGGAAGAGCAGCCGCCGCAGTTCTTCCCGGTCCAGTCCTTCCGGATCGAAGGCGACGGCCGGCCCGTCGGTGACGGCGATCAGCCGCAATCCGGGATAGAGGGGGCGCCCGGCGTCGTCGCAGGCGAGCAGGAGTTTCAATTCGTTCCCGGCGACGTCTCCGGCGGGGCCGCCGGAGATTTTGATGCTGAATTCATCCCGGGCCGGATCGATGCCCAGTTCCTCCAGCGTTTTCAGCAGATACTGATGCACGCCGAAGCTGGTGACGCCGTATTCCTTGTGGTTGATGCCCGCGCCGGGTTTGCCGGAGATGATGCCGGAGCCGAGCGTGTAGCCCTGTTCGGCGGCGTATTCCCCCATCCAGAGGATCATCGGATCGAACATGTTTTCGTCCGGGCCGATTTCGATGATTTCGCGGCGGCCCAGCCGGTCGGTGACGGTATGGTCCCGCAGCCGGCCGGTCTCGTCGTAATTGATCAGCGTCAGGAAGGCCTGGAAGAGACAGCGCTGCGCCTGCCAGAGCAGCGGCTTGATGCCGGTACGGGATTCGACCGGATCCAGCAGCGTGATCATTTTCGAGCCGCCTTCGTAGATGTCCTTGTTCTTGAGGTGCTGGGTGTGCGCCAGGACATAGACTTCCCGGAAGAGTTCGTCCTTGGCGGCGGCGTAGTTGTCGAGCGCCTCCAGTTCGTTGGCGGAGCGCATGGGGATGACCGTGCGCCAGCCGCCGCGGGCGATTTCCGCAAACCGGATCTGGTACCCGATCGCGCCGCGCCGGTGGAAGAAGAAGACCCCGTGGGGCCGTTCCGGCGGAAACGCCTCGGCATAACCGCCGCCGAGCTGCAGATAGAACTGCATGAATCCGGGATCGAGCCGGAAGGAGAGCGCGGATTTTTCCAGGGAGAAGAAATTGGTCTTGCGGATGTGCGCCAGGAAGTCGGCCGCGGCCCGGAAGACGTTGCGCACCAGATGGTCCTTGTCCGGGTCGCCGGAATTGATTCGAGCGGTCTCCGCTTCGAATTCCTGCAGGTGGAGCGGTTCGTCCGACGCGCTTTCCGGGGCAAAACGCCGCCGGAACGCCGCCGCCAGCCGGGCCGAAAGCGCCGGATAAAGCGCGAGAAACCGGAAAATGTCATCGTAATTGTAGGCGTTCCGGTCGACGAAGGCGAGCTGTCCGTGCACGAATTCCCCGACGGCGCGGATGAAATTTGCGTCCTCGATGTGAAAATGGTGCCGCCGCACCAGTTCCCGGTGCAGCACGTCGTCCATTTCGACGTAGTTGATCAGCCGGACATATTCCAGCAGCCGCGCCAGCGCCGCGGCATCCGGTTTCCCGCCTGTACTGGAGGCGAGGTAGAGCGTGGTCACCATCACCGGCTGGCGATGGAAGTCCTCGTCGTTGTCGTGAAACGTCAGTTCCCGGAAATAAGCGCGGCGCGGTTCGAATCCGGCCAGATCGACCGCTTCGATCAGCTGGTGGAAAAGGTCGGGCTGCGGTACCGGCTGGGCCAGCGAAACGGTCAGCCGGACCGTATCGTCCTCCCAGTCTTCCAGTTCGGCGTGGACCGTGTCGCTGTTCTGGGCGTCGAGTGCGGCGCGGATGCGCTGGGCCAGCCGGTCCGCGTCCAGATCGGCGACGGCGGCGAAGTTGATGCGGCCGTGGATTTCCCGCAGCTCCTCTTCCCGGCCGGGGCCGAACAGCCGCCGGTAGGCGTCCAGCAGTTCCTCCAGTGAAATGTGGGCTTCGCTCCGGACCGGCGTCCCGGCGATATAATGTTCCACCACCAGCGTATAGGGTTTCCCGTCAAACAGCAGCGGCTTCACCGCCTGATGCACGGCGGCGGAACTCAGGTGGCCGACGGCCATGCGGCGGCTGGTGACCGTCGGATTGGCTTCGGGACTGCGGAAATAGACCAGCAATGTTTCCGTATTGATTTCCGCCCGGCGGATGCCGGAGGACGGATCGAAGTTGCACAACAGCGGCAGTACGTCGCCGAGACGTTCGCCCATGGCCCGGAAAAAGAATTCCGGCATGACTTCATGCAGCAGGCG
>CASFXO010000357.1 GCA_949298665.1 uncultured Lentisphaeria bacterium | reverse complement strand
CGTCTTACCGAGTTTTGCTGGCGGGATTGGCCCCTGGCAAATGGCGGCTTACCGGAGCGAATGAAAATCGGGAATTTACCGTGGATGCCGAGAAGACGACGGCGTTTTTCCGGCTGCCCGGCGGAGAATACCGGGTGACGCCGCTGCGCTGAAAACCGGGGGACTCTCCCCGGGGAAGGGGAGAACCTTCAGGAGATGAAACGACCGGCGACGGGAGCGGAGCTCCGGTTGCCGGTCGTTTTTTCAGTCGGTTTTTTCCGGTTGTGCCGCCTTCACCTCGATGGTGAAGGCGAGCTGCCGGTCGCGATCGGGTTGGAAGGTCTCCCACGGGCGATGATAGCGCGCCGTCACCTTCGCTGTGCCCGGCCGCACCGCACGCAGCAGCAGGCGCGTCCGGCCGGGGACGCCGACCGGATTTCCGGGCGCGGCGGCGGGCGGCAGAAATTCCTCGCTTTCCCGTCGGACCGCATCTCCCCGGATTTCCCAGTGCCACTGATGACCGGTGGTCGGATTGGCGGTCAGGAGGATTTCTACTGCTTCTCCGGACGGGACGGAAACGATACCGCCGCCGTCCTGTTCGGTCAGCGTGAGGGCGCCGCTGCCGACGGAGCCGCACCCGGCGGCCAGAAGCACCGTCAGCAGCGCAACGGCCGCCGTCCGGGAACGGCGGCGCCGGCTGAACGGAAAACGGTTCATTGGATGACGAAGCAGCGATCCAGCAGCAGGTCGTTGCTGTATTCCTTGGCGGGGAATTGTTTTTCCGAACCGTAATTGGGGCGCGATTCGTAGACGATGTTGCGGCGGCAGCCTTTCGTCCGGTTGCCGGAGATCTCCATCGTCGACGGGTCGAACCCGAGTCGTTCGGCCAGAAACCGGCGGGCTTCTTCCACCGACATTTTCCGGAATGCCTGCGCTTCTTTTTTATGAATGAGGTAGGACTTCCCGGGCGGATTGTAGCCGCTGTGGTGGTAGAGCAGCATCATGCTGCGCGGAGACGGTTTTCGGTACTCGAACGTGTTGTTCCGGAGCGCGAATTTCTGAGAGAAGTATTCGTAGTGCGCCGGTTCGTCGTGGTCGGTGAAAAGCGGCATCGACACGAAGGGATATCCCGGATAGTGCCCGGTGTCCTCGAACCGGTTGTCCTCCACGACGATGTCGTTGATGTTGTTCCGGAAGCGCACGTAGTCGCCGGAGCAGTCGCGGAAGGAGTTGCGCCGGACGGTCAGGCCCGTGCAGTGGTTGGCGTTGTAGAGCATGTGGGCGTGCGAATCGTAGCCGATGGTGTCGAAGACGTTGTCCTCCCAGGTGACGTTCCGGCAGCCCTTGCCGTTGGCTCCGCTGGCGCCGTAGATCAGGTTCGGCATGTCTTGCCACCGGCAGTGGCGCACCGTGACGTCCGGGGTGTCCCGGAACTGGATGGCGTATCCGACGACGCCCTTGCCGGTGAAATGCAGATTTTCAACCATGACGTTCCGGCAGTTGCGGAACGTGATCAGATTGGGCCAGTTGTTCCGGTCGGTCGGGTCCGGATTGTCTCCGGGATCCCGGGAGAAGACGGAGCCGCCGTCCGGCGCGCCCTGAATGGTCAGGCGGTTGTCCGGATGGCCGACTTTGCTGATCGACACGCTGCTGGTGCGGTCGCCGGGGTAGGTGGTGAGATACTCTCCGGCGGCGAGCCGGACCGTTACCGGAGCTTCCTGCAGGAGGGCGTTGACCTTTTTCCAGAAAGCGGGATCGCGGAACGCGGCCGCATTTTCCGGGGTGAGCGCGTCGCCGGTGCCCTGCGCCTGCGGGGCGGCATACAGCATCACCGGTTCCGCGGCGCAGAGCAGGACTCCGCAGGTCAGCAGCAAGAGGAGGCCCGCCAGAGATTTGACAAGGGATGTCATTGGGCGTTTTCCATTTCCGCATCGGTGAGGTCGGCCTTCACCCAGGCGCAGCGGAATGCCGGGGCACCGGATTTGATCGCGTCGTCCGAGGTGAAGTTCATGGAGAGCGTGGTCAGGACTTTGCCCTGATCGTCGAGCACTTCACCCGTAACCGATTCGGGAGCGAGCTTGATGCGGAGCTTGTATTCCACGCCGGTCTGCCACTGGAAGGAATCCCGGACCTTCCCCTTGACGATGCCGGCGTCGGAGCCCCATTTGCCGTCCTTCATCTGGCCGAATTCGATGAAGCCCTTGCGTCCGCTTTCATTCGGCGGCTCCACCAGCGCGAGCTGGATGAAGTTCTTCTTGTCGCGCATCAGCAGGAGGCCGCAGATTTTCCAGGCGCCTTCCGGGGCGTTTTTCTCAAGGATTTTCACTTCGGCGGTAAAGGTGCCGGAGCTGTACGTCGTCGGGGTTTTCAGCGTGAGAAACTGGTCGTAACGGTTGCCGTTGACCTGAACGCCGTCTTCGATGGCGGTCCAGCCTTTGCGAAGGGTCCAGGCATCGGATTTGAGTTCGATTTCGTCCGCTTGAAGCGTCAGTGCGACTCCGGCGGCCAGGAGGGACATCCAGATCTTTTTCATGGCAGAAATTCCTTTCCGCGGCGTTGGTTGAATACCGCAATGATTTATATATTGCCGTTTTCCGGAAAAATCAAGCCGTTATTGAAAAAAAGGGACCCGTTCCAGCCGGAACCGGCGCAGTTCCTCCTCGTCGTAAAAGACCTTGTCCAGAAACAACCCGTGCGGCGGCGCGGTTTCCGGCGCGGCCACGCGGTTTCTGGCGGCGAGAATCGCCCCGACCGCCTCCGGCGTGATCGCACCGGCGCCGGCGGCTTCGAGCGCGCCGGTGAGACAGCGGATCATCTTGTACAGAAAACCGTTTCCGACGAAGGTCAGGCAGAGGTAATTTCCAAAGAGATCCTGCTCGATCCGATAGATGGTGCGAACTGCTTCTTCGATTTTGCTGCGTTCCACCACGAAGCTGGAGAAATCGTGCGTGCCCACCAGATATTGTGCCGCTTCCCGGATCCATTCCGGCCGAATCGGGCGGCGCGGCCGCCAGCTGTACCGGGCCGAGAACGGGGTGTCTTCGCCGAGGTTCAGCACATAGGTGTACGCCTTGCCCAACGCATCGTACCGGGCGTGAAATTCCAGCGGCACTTCCCGGATGGAGGCGATGCGTACGTCGGACGGCATCAGGCGGTTCAGGGCGGACCGGACCTTTTCCATCGGGACGGCGGGGCGTTCCGGAGCCAGAAACGTCGCGGCGAAGCCCAGCGCGTGCACTCCCGCGTCCGTCCGGCTGCTGCCGATGACGTGAATCGGCGTGCCGCCGTACAGCCGGGCCAGCGTCCGCTGCACCACTTCCTGGACCGCGAGTTTGTGCGGCTGGATCTGCCAGCCGCTGTAGCCGGAGCCGTCAAAACAGATTTCCAGCAGAAACCGTCGTGCCGGAACGTAAGAGGTTGCTTCGATTGCAGTCATAGGATTTCCTGAATTTGCATGTTTTACAGCCATTCCACGGCCACTTCGTCCCAGAAGGAGAGCCCCCGGGGCGTCAGGCACAGGTGGGAGGCATCGTATTCCAGCAGGCCCGGCAGGCGTTCCTCCTGCAGACGGGCCTCGGCCAGTATTTGATCCCATTCCGCCGCCGTCGCTCCCGGCAGCGCCAGATAATCTTTCCGTTGCCAGCCGGAGACGGTACGCAGATTCATCACCAGAATTTCCCGGCGCCGCCGTTCCGGCGGCAGCTGGTCGACGGTCGGCGGCTCACCCGCGAGCCAGCGCTTGAGCGAAGCAGGTTCCTGATAACGGCAAACACCGTCATAAGAGGCGGCGGCGGGCCCGAAGCCCGCCAGGCGTCC
>CASFXO010000356.1 GCA_949298665.1 uncultured Lentisphaeria bacterium | reverse complement strand
AGGACTGCCGCAATTCCTTGAGCAGTACCGGATTGATGTGATCATCCAGATAACGGGAGATGGCTTTCATTACTGCACCTTTCCTGTGGTGATTTTCATGAAGAGTTCCTCCAGTCCGAGCTCGTTGCGACGGTAGCCGGTGACCACGATGCCTGCGGCGAAGAGGGTGCCGACCACCTGGGAGGCTTCGGCGTCGCCGCCGGAGATTTCCGCATGGATTTCCCGTTCTCCATGGATTTCCGCCGCGGCGACCAGCGGATGTTCCAGCAGCTTGAGCCGCGCCGCCTCCGGCGCTCCCGCAATCTCGATGACGACATGGCTGCGCCGGGGGGCTTCCGGAGCCGTCGAAGCCGCATCGGCGGCCGGAGCGCCTTCCGCCGTCTGCAGCAGCTGTTCGAGGGTGCCGGCGGAGAGGAGTTTTCCTTTTTCGATGATCACCGCGCCGTTGCAGATGTCCTGAAGTTCGGAGAGAATGTGGCTGCTCAGCAGAATCGCCTTGCCCTGTCCGGCCAGAATCTTCAGCAGGGAACGCAAGTCCAGCCGGGCGCGCGGGTCCAGTCCCGCCGCCGGTTCGTCCATGACCAGCACCTGTGGATTGTGCACCAGCGAACGGGCGAGGCTGACCCGCTGTTTCATACCCTTGGAGAGCGCGGCGAGGTATTTGAAACGGATCTCGCCGAGCTGGGTGAATTCCTCGATATCCTGCAATACCTTCCGGCGCAGCGCCCCCCGCAGACCGAAGGCGCGGGCAAAGAAATCCAGATATTCCCAGACCTGGATGTCCCGATAATCCGGCAGGGAATCGGGCATGTAGCCGACCACGCGCCGGATTTTTTCCGGATAAAGCACGGCGGAGACGCCGTCGTAAAGCACGTCGCCGGAGTCGGGCCGGTCGAGGGTGGCCATGATTTTGATGGTCGTGGTTTTGCCCGCGCCGTTCGGCCCGATGAAGCCGAAGATGTTGCCGGAGGCGAATTCGAAACTGATGTCGTCCACCGCGCGGTTGGCGCCGAAGGTCCGGACCAGATGTTTGATTTGAATCTTCATGGTTATTCTCCATCCACGATACAGGGGCTGAGGATCAGATGGCGCGCCGTGAACCGCGAAGGCGTGAGGCCCGGGGTGTAGAACAACGGCGCGGGCGACAACGCGACGGCGCTTCCGGGGGTGAGCAGCGGCATGAGCGTCGCGGTTTCACCGGAGGCGAGCGCCGCCGTCAGCTGCTCGTTTCTTTTCGGTAGCGGCAACGGCGGCGGCGTTTTCCTGCCGGTCGCCGTCAGCCGCCCGCGTGCGCCGGGGGCGAGCGGAGCGGTCAATTCGTACACCCGGCCCGCCGCATCGGCGGCGAGCAGCCGGTCCACCGGCGCGCCGAGGCCGTTCACGACTTCGAGTTCATCGGGGCTGAGGCGTTTCCAGGTCAGTCGCTCCATGCGCGGCTCCACCCGGCCGATGGCGATGTCCAGCGGCATCCGCGGCTGCAGCACGTCGCCCGCAATGGTCTGTTCGCGGTCAAGATCGACATGGAGCGGGCCGGCATGGGTGAAATGCAGCCGGTCTTCCGCCCCGAAACGGAATTCTCCGACGGCGATCGGCGAGTACAACCGGACCGCCGCCCGGGTGACGGCAGGTTGACCGTTGCCGCCGAGCAGGGTGATGCCGTACGCCTCACCCCGTGAATACCAACCTTCGCTCCAGGTGATGTAGAGGATAACCAGCAGACAGAAAACCAGTGAAATTATCGG